>PMJJ01000083.1 GCA_003157385.1 Actinomycetota bacterium
CCCATGGGCGTGCTGAAGGGTTGAGGACGGCATGGTGGGCCTAGTTGGATTCGAACCAACGACCAGGGGACTCTGGGGGAGCATCCCCCAGCATGAACTTTAACATCGGGGGGGTAACAGTCTCGCCGAAGGCGAGCGCTATTGGGGGGGGGCGGAGTCCCCACTGTTGGGGAGCGGAACCCCTGAGAAGAAAACCAACGATAAGCAAGGCAAAGGGCAGGGGTGCAGCGACGGTCGTGGTTCAAGTCCCTCAACGCCCACCACTTCAATCATCGGCCTTATTGGAATTCCCACCGCGGGGATTACTGGATCTGCAGCCGAGAGATGCCGGGATTGCAAGGCGGACGCAGCACGGGTGCCCGACCCCGGTGGTGCGTTTTTGCGTGATGCAAAAAAGAGGTTTGACCACTGTTTTGCATCACTATTATTATGACTGAATTCTTGCGGTCTGGTAGAAGGGATCAACATTTTGTCCGCGAGCGATGACATGAAGCAGTCGCGGCCTGAGGGGGCGGCGGCCACCGGGCGTAGAGATGAGGACCACGAGTATCCTGATGCGGTCGAGCGTCTCAGGCGGGTCTACTCGTTTCTCAACAGGACCAACGAGGCCATCGTCCGCATCAAGGAGCCGGAGCCGCTGTTCGACGAGGCGTGCCGCATCGCAGTCGAGGTGGGCGGGTTCAGGATGGCGTGGATCGGGGTGGTGGACGCGGAGACAGGGCAGATCAGGCCCGTCGTTCATCGCGGATTCGAGGACGGCTACCTGGAGAAGATATCCGTCAGCGCAGATGAGAGCGACTCTCAGGGGCGCGGCCCGACGGGGACGGCGGCCCGAACGGGCTCGGTCAACATCTGCAATGAGATCGCGACCGACCCCCGGATGGCGCCGTGGCGCGAGGAGGCACTCAAGCGTGGGTACAAGTCCTCGGGCGCTTTTCCACTTCATATTGGAGAACGCGTAACCGGAGTTCTCACGATGTACGCGCCCGAGAAGTACTGGTTCTCGGGCGAAGAGGTCGACCTCTTCAAATCGCTTGCCGAAAACATCTCCCTTGCCGTTGAGGCGATGGACAAGGAAGACGAACTGCGTCAGTACCGGGAACACCTCGAGGACCTGGTGGAGGAGCGCACCAGGTACCTTCAGTTCCTGAACGATGAGCTCGAGTCCTTCACCTACTCGGTGTCGCACGACTTGCGGAGCCCTCTGAGGGCGATCGACGGCTTTTCTCACATGCTGCTGGACGATTTCAGTGACGCGCTGGACGACGCGGGCCGCGAGTCATTCGACTTCATATTCAGCAGCGTGAGACGTATGGACGACACGATCGACGGGCTGCTGAGGCTCGCTCGCGCGGGCAGGCAGGAGATCGAGATGTCGCTTGTCGACATGGCCGAACTTGCCGTGTCGACCATGGACGAGCTGAGGCCGTTCTGTGAAGGGCGCGACATCGAGTTCGTGCTCGGCGAGCTGCCGGTCGCCGACTGCGATCCCGCGCTGATGAGGCAGGTCTTCTCGAACCTGCTCTCCAACGCGATCAAGTTCACGCGAGGAGAATCAAAGGCCATTGTTGAGGTCAGCTCCGAGGCGCGCGAAGATGAGACGGTCTATTTCGTCAGGGACAACGGAGCGGGTTTTGACGAACAGCATGCCGACAAGCTTTTCAAGGTGTTCCAGCGGCTGCACAGCGAGCAGCAGTTCGAGGGCACGGGGGTCGGGCTCGCGCTGGTTCAGAAGATCATCGTGAGGCACGGCGGACGTGTATGGGCCGAAGGAAAGCCCGACGAGGGCGCCACCTTCTACTTCGCGCTGCCGGCCGGCGCGACGCCGCGGAACGAGTAAGCGCGGCTGATGCCGGCGGGACGCCGGCTACAGATGGGAATCGCGCGAGAATGTCGGTCGGGCGCCGGCGCTACAGAAACCGATCGAGCCTGTTGCTCGCGTACCGGGCGATGAATTGCCATGCGCCGTATGGGTCGCGCTCGCGGTGCGACTCCAGGGCGCGGTAGTAGAGGCCCTCGACCCGTTCGCCGAACTCGGCAAGAGAGAACCGGCTCGAGATCTCGACCGACCTTCGCGAGCAGTCTTTCATGAGGGTCTTATCGGAGAGGAGCCTTTCGACCGCCTCGCGGAAGCCCTCCTCGTCGTCGAAGGCCATCGAGTTCCCGCCGGGCTCGGCGAGCGACGGCCGCGCCCCGTCGCTCTTCTCTATCACCGGCAACCCAGAGGCCATCGCCTCAATTGTGACGAGGCCCTGGCTCTCCGAGCACGACAGGAACACAAGCAGGTCGCTGGACCGGTATACCCCCGGAATCTTTTCCCAGGGGACGAATCCCGTGAACACCACTTCCCGCTCGATGCCCAGCTGGCGCGCGAGCGCGACGAGCCCTGGCCTGGAGGGGCCGTCTCCGACGATCAGGTACCTAAGCCTCGGGTGCCTCTTCAACAGCTCCGGCATGCTCCACAGAGCAACATCGAGATTCTTCTCCTCGCTGATCCGACCGACGGAGACCATGACGACGTCGTCCACGCCAAGCCCGTTGCCCGCCCTCCAGCGCGCCCGGTCCTCTTTGCTGAAGGCGGAGGCGTCGAAGAGGCCGAGGTCGAGTCCGGTGGGGATGACCTCGATATCATTGTCGATGCCGAGCGTGTGGCGCAGGTACACCTGGACCTTCTCCGAAGGGGCGATGATGAAGTCGGGGTCCTCATAGAGGGCGGCAAGGTAGTCGCGTGCCATGCCCAGCGGGAACAGCCCCCACAGGAAGTACTGGCGGAAATCCTCGAGCATCACGTGGAAGGTGAACACGTGCGGGAGGTTCAACCGTTTCGCGATCCGAGAGGCCACGACTCCCATGCTCATCTCGCTGTGCGCGTGCACGATGTCGAGCTTCCACTCCCGAGCCTGCCGGAGAGCGCTCCGGCTGAGCGGCGAGGCCACCTGGTACTCAGGCTGGAACGCGTAGCGCACCGACCGCTGCCTGAAGACGGAGGGCTCATCCACGGTGGAATGACCGGCGCGGGGCGCGAAGACGTAGACCTCGTGGCCCCTCCGCCGCAGCGCGTCCCTCAGACTGTTGATGGAGGTGATGATACCGTTGATCTGGGGGTCGTAGGTATCCGTGAAGAGGCCTATCCTCAGAGGTCTTCTGGTCGAGCTGTCCTCAGGCATTGAGTCTCGCGTTTCTCCCGTCGAGCGTTCACAGTTCAACTGCGTCGGTCGCGGAATCCGTCCGCGAACTTACCGTCATAAGGTGAATCGGCACCCGGGGCGCCCCGCGTTATACCTCATCCGTTGGACTGCTGGACCGGATAAGTAGGATGGCTTGTGGGATGAGCCAACGATTGCGCTCGAAGCTGGCCTCACAGCGGATTCTCAGGATTATCCTGTAGTTACTCATCATGCTTGTTGACAAATATATTATGCAATTAATAATATTATGAATTTAACAATAACGATGGCGGAAGAGTCCCATCGCGGCGAAGCCCGACCGGAGCAATCGCTTATGCCGACAGGCAACCAGAAAAGACAGATGATACACCTGCGAACCGTGATTGGCCGCAGGCAGCCCCCGGTTCCTGTCATGTCCTCGATCACGCTGGTTTTGCTCTGCGAGTCACCCGCGCACGGATACGCGCTCTTCAAAGAGATGTGCGACATGGGCGTCTTCGAGGACGGGGTCGACGCGTCCGCCATCTACCCGACACTGAAGGCGCTGGAGGCCGAAGGGTTCATCAAGCCTGAGCTGGTCGACGAGGGCGCCGGGCCGGCGCGCAAGGTGTTCCACATCACGGGGGCGGGCCGCAAGGCGCTCGAGGAGTTCGTGGAGCGCCACATAAGGCTCATGGCAGCGGACATCGAGTATTTCCTGGACCGCTACGACGCGATCAAGACGGTAAAGAAAGTCGACAAGACGGGAGCCGGCAGAGGGCCGGCTCAGCACGCCGCAGTAGGAAAGGTAGACAAATGACATTCATCCTTCGCAACATGTGGCGGCGGAAAGCCCGCACCTTCCTGACGATCTTCGGCATCGTCGTGGGGATCTTCGCCCTGACCGTGCTGGGGGGAATGACCGCCCGGATGAACCAGCAGATCAACGGCATGAAGAGCTACATCACGGACAAGATCGAGGTTGCCCCGGCGGGCTCCAGCGTGCGGATGATGGGCGGGGGCATGGGCGGGGTCAAGTTACTGGAGCTGTCCAAGGTTGGCGAGATCGAGAAGGTGCCCGGGGTGAAGGGCGCCTCCGGGATGATCATGGTACAGCTCAAGGCGGCCGAGGGCATGAGCCAGCCACAGATGATGATCGGATATGAGCCGATCGCGGGAACCAGCATGTTCAACAACGCCAAGTTGTCCGTGGGCCGCGAGCTACAGCCGGGTGACGCGGGCAAGGTGCTTCTGGGCTCGACCCTGGCTACCGACCTGAACGCCAAGGTGGGACAGCCGGTGACCCTGCTCGGCAAGCAGTTCCAGGTCGTTGGGATAATGGACACGACCCTCGGCATGACCGACAGCTGGGCTTTCGTTCCCTACCAGGATTCGCTCAACATCTTTCTGGCGCAGAACCCCTACTTCAAGGCTGAGGGGCTCACCCAGGGGATAGTGGTGTTCCCGAAACAAGGGGTGGATATAGAGGCGCTGTCTTCAAAGATCCAGGGTTCGGTGGCCGGCATCAAGACGACCTCCCCCAAGCAGGCCGAGAAGCAGATCTCGAACATAAGCACGATATTCAGCGCGATAATCCTGGGCATCGCCTTCATCGCTCTGTTCGTGGGCGGTCTGTCGGTCATCAACACGATGATCATGTCCGTGTCCGAGAGGCGGCGGGAGATAGGGCTGAAGAAAGCCATCGGCGCCACCACCGGGACGATCCTGCGAGAGTACCTGGGCGAGGCGTTGATGATCGGCCTTGTCGCCGGCGCGTGCGGGATGCTGCTGGGCCTGCTGGCCATAGCGGGTCTTAACCGCGCGACGCACGCCAGTAACGTGGTGATATTCACCGTCACAGCGACCGTCATCATCGGGCCGGTTATCTTCGCGACGGTCCTGGCGGGGCTCGCGGGGCTGTTCCCCGCGCTGCGCGCCGCGAGACTGAATCCTGTCGACGCCCTCAAGGAGGAGTAGAGATGAGTATAGTCACCACCAGCGGACTGAAGAAGGTTTACACGGTCGGAGACACGACCATCAACGCGGTCAACGGCCTCGACCTGGCGATCGAGAAAGGAGAGTTCCTCTCGATCATGGGCCCCTCGGGCTCGGGGAAGACCACGCTGCTCCACCTTCTGGGGTGCCTCGACGTCCCGACGTCCGGGACCGTCAGCATAGAGGGCAAGGAGACGGGCGACCTGAAGCCGACCGCGCTCGCGTCGATCCGTCGTGAGAAGATCGGCTTTATATTTCAGGAGTTCAACCTCCTCCCGGTGCTGAGCGCCGTCGAGAACGTCGAGCTTCCGCTGCGATATCAAAAGGTGAAACCCGCCGAGCGGCGCAGACGGGCGCTGGAGGCCCTGGCCAAGGTGGGCCTGAGCGAGCGGGCTAACAACAAGCCGGGTCAGCTCTCCGGCGGCGAGTCACAGCGAGTTGCCATCGCGCGCGCTCTGGTGACCGAGCCGGCTCTGGTGCTGGCGGACGAGCCCACGGGTGAGCTCGACACCACCAACACGGTCCGCATCATGGACCTGCTGCGCGAGCTCAACAAACAGCTCGACCTGACCGTGGCGATCGTGACGCACGACCCGATGGTTGCGGAACGGACGCGCCGGATCATCTCGATCCGCGACGGGAAGATAGAGTCGGACAAGGCCGCCTAGCAACGCAAAAAATGTAAAGATGCAAAAAGGGGACTGTCCCCTTTTTGCGTTTAGCCCGTTTTCACGCGCCCAAAGAGGTCATTTGCCTCGTTTGCTGTACACTAATCGTATGGAAGCGGGGACGGGTTACAGGCGGGAAAGCATACGGCGGCTGACCAACAAAAAGTGGTTGGGCATCACCATGCTTGGTGGCATTCTCGTGGTGATCCTGGTCGGCTCCGCCGTGATGCTCCAATTCGAGAAACCCAAGAACCCCCAGGTTAAGACCTACGGCGATGCCCTTTACATGGATTTTATAACCATGACTACGGTCGGGTATGGAGACAAGGTGCCGATAACGCCGGGGGGCAGAGTGACAGCGATACTGATCGTGCTGTTCGGCCTTACTCTCCTGACGGGGTTTATCACCACCAGGGCATCGTTGAGTGCCGACAAGGCTCAAAGGAGGATAAGAGGCTTGGACCAGGACACAAAATTACACGACCACTTCGTGGTCTGCGGGTGGAATTACAGGGGCAAGTACGTCGTCGAGAGGCTCGCGAGCGCGATGAGGAAAGACCGCGTGCCTATCGTCCTGTTGGCCGAGCTGGAAGAGGCGCCGATGGAGGATGATCTGCTCTTCTTCTACTACGGGAGTCCCACGCGGGAATCCGACCTGCGCAGGGTGAACATCGCGGGGGCCAGGTCCGTCGTCCTGCTGGCCGATGAGACCTCCGGAGGCGCCAACGATGATCGCGACGCCAAGACCGTACTGGCCGCCTTGACCGCGCGCTCTCTCAACGCGGACGTGATGATCACGGCCGAGGTGCTCGAGCCCGAGAACGTCCAGCACATGAAGAGGGCCGGGGTCCAGGAGGTCTTCGACCACAACCTCATCGGCGGGAACCTGCTGGCCCAGTCCGCGATGCGCTTCGGCGTCATCGAGTTCGTGACCGCGCTCGCGGAGAGGGAAGCAAACGCCAAGATCTTCCTGATCGCGGTGCCTGACGAGCTTCAAGGCAAGACTTGCGACGATGCGGCGGTCGCGCTCGAGCGCGACAAGAGTTACACGTTGCTGGGGGTGCGCAAGCCCGATGGATTCCACATCTGCGAGGTGGATCTTACAATCGATTCCGGGGACAAGCTGATGGTGATCTCGGAGGCCAAGCCGCCAGACGCGGAGTTCTAGCGAAGTCACATGACTCTGCGTGAGGCCGGCGCTCCTCGGCGTGGAGCGCCGGCGCAGCGGATCTGCTCGCTTTCAGCCTTTCTTCCTGCCGTTCTTGCGCCCCACCAACTCGAGGACGTCGGCCGAGTATTTGTCGATGCGCGAGGGGCCGAAACCGCTGATCTGCGCCAGGGCTTCGCGGCTGGAGGGACGCAGCCGCGCAATCTCCTCGATGGAGCGGTTGGGCATCACGCAGTAAGGCGGGACGCGGTCGCACGCGGCCCTCTCGGAGCGCCACGCCTTGAGCGAGGATGCCAGAAGCTCCTGTCGCGCGGTTAGAGGCTTCGCCGGCGGCTCATCGGGGACAGCCATTGGTGAATCGGAGGGGGCCTTCTGCTGGCACATGGGAGAGACCTCGGCGCGCGCCGCCTCCTTCGCCGGCGTTGCCTTCCTGCGTGGCTCTTCCTCTTCGAAGAGGACCAGCAGTGACCAGGACGGCTCGGGGCGCTCGCAGATACCGGCTGTCACCTTCCGCACCTTGACCGACGCGAGGAAGTCGCTTGCTGCTGCCTCGTCGATGGCGGCGAACGGCTGCTCGATCCTGATGCCCAGAGTCCTGCACTTCCTGTCTTTCTCCTTTCTTAGCTTGGTCTGCTAAACAGGAGTATAGGCCGGGGGTGTGACAAGGGATCGGGCCGAAGGTCCGGCGCGGAATGCAGGTTAAGCGGTCTGACCCAAAACGTACGTCCTGGCTTGACCGGCGATTTTTCCTTGAAATAGGCTATCAAGCAGACAGGGCGTCGAGCAGGAGGTCTGGAAGTGCGGATAGCGCTGATAGGTGCGGGGTCGCTGGGTACGATCGCGGGGGCCCTCCTTTCCAGGGTCGGTCTGGACATTGTGCTGGTGGACGCCAACGAGGAGCACGTCAACGCGCTCAACTCCATGGGTGCGCGCATCGAGGGGCACATGGAGGCGACCATCCCGGTCAAGGCCGTGAGGCCTCACGACATGGAAGGCACCTACGACCTCTTTATCTACATGGTCAAGGCGACCTTCGACGATGTGGCGCTGCCGACGCTGCTCCCGTTCATGCGCCCCGACAGCATGCTCATCACCCTTCAGAACGGCGTGCCCGAGGAGCGGGTAGCCTCCTTCGTGGGACGCGAGCGGACGCTGGGAGGGCCCCGGAGTATCGGAGCTCACCAGCATCCCCGCCGACATGACCTACGACGTGGGGGAGCTCGACGGGAGCCTCACCGAGCGCATCGAGATGGTCAAGGAGGTCCTGGACAACGCGGGCGAGGCTTTGATCACGGACAACCTGACGGGTGTGCGCTGGACCAAGTTGCTGGTCAACGTCGCGATGTCCGGGCTGTCGACCGCGCTCGACTGCGACTACGGAGGAATCCTCGACGACGAGACCGCCATCACTGCCGCTATCTGCGTGATGATGGAGACCATCAAGACGGCCCAGGCCCTCGATATAAAGATGGAGCCCATGCAGGGCGCGGACCCGGCCATCCTCTTCGAGATCGTCAAGCAGGACCTCGAAAACGCCAAGGGCGCCGTACGATTCATCTGGGACCCGCACCGCAATATCGTCGGAAGCATGCTTCAGGACCTCAAGAAGGGCCTGCCCTGCGAGGTCGAGGCCCTTAACGGCTACGTGGAGTGGAAGGCCGGTGAGGCTGGAGTCTCGACCCCGGTAAACGACCAGGTGACAGATATCATAAGGAAGATACAGTCCGGCCAGGCCAGGTCGGGTTTCTCGAACCTCGAATCCATTACCCTCCCGGACGTGTCGGTCTACTTCACCTGAGCGCCCGGGGGCTCTTGCACCGGCGCGCGACCGTCCGAGAATCGAGCGCCGAGTGAAAACAGCATGCTTGTTACCTTTGTTACATACCTGTAACAACCACGAAACACTGCCGAAACACCTCACACTTAGTCTCATTCCCGAGCGCCGGGCGACGCTGCCCGGCAGGCCTGCGCGGGCAGGGTGCTTCCATACAACGGCGTGAGGAGGCAGAAGAATGGGACACATCAACTCAGGTGACACCGCGTGGGTCATGATCTCGGCGGCCCTGGTCATGATGATGACGCCGGCCCTGGCGTTCTTCTACGGCGGCATGGTGCGCAAGAAGAACATCCTCTCGACACTCAACCTGAGCTTCATCATGCTGGGTCTGATAAGCATCCAGTGGGTGCTCTTCGGATACACGCTGGCGTTCGGCCACAACATCGGAGGGTTCATCGGGAACCTTCAGTTCATCGGCCTGACCGGCGTCGGCAGCGGCCCCAGCCTGGCGTACGCGCCCACGATCCCGCACCTGAGCTTCGCCCTCTACCAGATGATGTTCGCGGTGATAACGCCCGCGCTCATCACCGGGGCTTTCGTGGAGCGGGTGAAGTTCAAGACTTTCCTGGTGTTCGCGCTGATCTGGGCGACGGTGGTCTATGACCCGGTGGCCCACTGGGTCTGGGGGATAGGCGGGTTCCTCAACCGGATGGGGGCCCTGGACTTCGCGGGCGGGACGGTGGTGCACGTCACAGCCGGCTTCGCAGCGCTTGCCTTCGCAATGGTGATCGGCGCGCGCAAGGGCTACGGCAAGACGCCGATGGAGCCCTCGGCGATCCCTTACACGGTACTGGGCGCCGGGCTGCTGTGGATGGGCTGGTTCGGCTTCAACGGGGGCAGCGCGCTGGCGGCCAACGGCGTCGCGGTGCACGCCATCGTCAACACCAACACTGCGGCGGCCGCGGGGGCCATGATATGGATGCTGCTGAGCTGGCGCGACGACAAACCGAGCGTCCTGGGGATTGTGACGGGGGCGGTCGTCGGCCTGGTCGCGATCACGCCGGCGGCGGGCTTCGTCGAGCCGTGGGCGGCCATCATCATCGGCGCCGTCGCCGCGACCATCAGCTACTACGCGATCCAGTACCGCCAGAGGACCCGGCTGGACGAGTCGCTCGACGTGTTCGCGTGCCACGGGCTTGGCGGCACCACCGGCGCCATACTGACGGGGCTGTTCGCGACCAAGGCGGTCAACCCCAAGGGCGCCAACGGGCTCTTCTACGGCAACCCCAAGCAGCTCGCCATACAGATCGCCGCCGTCGCGATCGTGGCCGCCTTCACCTTCGTGCTGACGTTCGTGATAGCCAAGGCCCTGGACAGGCTGATGGGGCTGCGGGTGGACGAGGCCTCCGAGGAAGTCGGACTGGACATCAGCGAGCACGGCGAGATGGCTTCGGCCTGAGACAAGGAGAGAAAGAATGGCAAAGAAGATAGAGGCCATCATCCGGGAGGAGAAGCTCGCCGACGTGAAGGACGCGCTGCGAGCGATAGGCATCGTCGGCATGAACTTCTTTGAGGTAAAGGGCCACGGCCGCCAGGGAGGCATAACGCTGGCGGGCCGCTCGGGCACCTACCAGATAGACATGCTGCCGCGCGTACAGGTCAACGTCATCCTCTCGGACCACAACGTGGAGAAGACGATCGAGACCATCCGCACCGCCGCCAGGAGCGAGGACGGCGGGGCGGGCGATGGGCTGATATTCGTGTTCCCGGTCGAGGAGGTCGTGAGGATCAGGACGGGGGAGCGGGGCCCGGACGCGCTCAAGTACGAGGGAGACATCGACGCCAGGATCGCAAAGTACTACTCCCCGCCGGGCAAGAAGCCGGCAGAGGGAGACGTCACCAAGGGCGCGGCGAACAAGACCCCGGGAAAGATATCGAGATTCTTCATCAAGGGCTGATCCGGGAGGCGGCGCCGGGCCCGGCCTCGGCGGCCACCAGGCGTTTGCCGGCCAACCGGGACCGGAATGCGACGACCAGCAGCACCAGCGTGAGCACTACCAGCGCGGCGGGATAGAGCTTATAAGGCGAGCCGTTGACGCGCGGCGCGTAGAGCGACAGCACCAGGGTGAGCCCGATGCCGCCTGCGGCCATCAGGTAAGAGCCCGACACTATCATCACCGCCGCCACGAACCCGGCGTACCACGGCATCAGCCAGGTGGTGCAGATCGCGAAGGCGAACATGATGGCGGCGGCCGACAGCAACAGCGAGTATATGTCGCGCACGCGGTAGCAGAAGAAGACCAGCAGCGCCAGGAACCCGAGAATGAAGACGGCGCGCGAAGTGGTCATCGCGAAGGAAGTAGCTGATGAAGTGTTCATTCCCAGGTGGCGTAGCACTGTTGCCAGCCCGTCGCGGAACAACCTGGGCACGCTCGCGGCGCTGAATTCAGTGCCGACCGAGATTATCTTCCTCAGCGCTGCGGTCCCAGGCCATATCGGCAGGTAGAAAGCGAGTGGCGTGATAACGAGCACAGCGGCGGCCTGGCCGTACTTGCGCAGTGTCCAGCGGGAGTTCTGCTTCAAGAAGAGCACCAGCATCGGGACAAGGACGAAAACGGCCGTGGTCTTTATCAGAACCGCGAGCATGCAGCTGAAGAGAGCCCAGACGGGCTTCTCCTGCCGGTAGAGCAGGAATGCGAGCAGGACGAAGAACAGCATGACGAGGTCGTTGTGAGCGCCCCCGACCAGGTGGATTATCACCAGAGGGTTCCAGGCGACCGCGGCCAGGATGAACGCCCGCCTCGAAGGGAACATGCGCCTGGCCAGCGAGTCCACTACGAACAGGCTGCCCAGGAAGAAGGCGAATCCCACTATCTTGAACGCGAAGATGTTGGCGATCGCCCCCTGGCGGGCGATGAGCGTGATGAGCGCGGAAAGGTAAGTGAACAACGGCCCATAGACCGAGATGGCGTTCTTCCAGCTGATGTAGGGCAGCACCGGGTCGCGCGGAAAGTCGGCCGCGCCGTGCAGGTAGGGGTTCACCCCGTGGAATGAGAGCATCTTGCCGTAGGAGGCGTAGTTGAACAGGTCCTTGGCGTAGAGCGGGGTGATGAAGAGGACCCAGAGGCACAGCGCCACCGAAGCACCGATGATGAAGCCGCGCGACATGGTCGCTTTGCCGCGCGCCACCAGCACCAGCGCCCAGATGTAACACAGGAACAGCACCACGATCAACACGGCGTATAGCTCGCTCATGCCCGCGGAAGTGAGTCGGGATATCCCCAGCATCCGGGCGCTTCCCGTCAGGAACCCTCCCAGCGTGAGGAGCCTGCTGCTGGGCGCGTCAACCCCCAGCACGTGGTTTCTCTGGACCGCGAGCATGGCAACCACCCACATGCAGACGAACATGATGGCGACCATCAGGCGCGGGTTGTTGATGGCCGAAACCAGCCTGCGACGTGGTTGCTCTGCCCTTTCGCCTCGAATCATCCTACCGCCTTCCGGAGCCGGGTGGTGAGATTCTACATCAGGTCCTTCAGCGCGGCAGCGCCGGTCCACCGCCGCCATTGAAAGGACAGGGGCGATAGGCGAGAATAGGAACCTGATTTGACGAGGCAAGAAGGTTTTTACTTTGCACTGGCTGATCGATTTCTTCGTGCACCTGGACAAGCACCTGCAGTCTTTTGTAAGCACGTACCACACGTGGACTTACCTGGCGATGTTCCTGGTCATCTTCTGCGAGACCGGACTGGTGGTCACTCCGTTCCTGCCCGGCGACTCTCTGATCTTCGCGGCGGCGGCGATCGCCGCGCTGCCGAACCACCCGCTCAACATCTTCGTCCTCTGGGCGGTGATATGCGTGGCTGCGATCCTGGGCGACACGGTGAACTATTGGATTGGCCACGCGTTCGGGCACCGGTTCTTTAAGAAAGAAGACGCGAGGATCCTGAAGAAGAAGTACCTGGACGAGACACACGATTTCTACGACCGGCACGGCCCGGTCACCATCGTGCTGGCGCGCTTCGTCCCGATCATCAGGACCTTCGCTCCATTCGTGGCCGGCATGGGGGACATGAGCTACGGCACCTTCTTCGCCTACAACGTCATCGGCGGCATAGCCTGGGTGACGCTCTTCATAGTCACCGGATACTTCTTCGGCACCATCGGCTTCATCAAGCACAACTTCAGCTACGTAATCTTCGCGATAGTCCTCATATCGCTGGTGCCTCTCATCTGGAAGAGCCTCAGCGAGCGCAGAAAGCGCAAGGTCGCGGGCATGGCGATGGCCGCAAGCCCGGAGGTGCCGGAGGAATGAGGCTCCTCGAGGCCTGCGCGGTGACAGAGACGTCCGCGGGAGCAGTTCGTCCCGCGCCGGGCGGCAGGTGCGCCGCCGGCCTGGAGGTCGGCCGCCGTGGATAAGGGAGCATCCACGAGCGGCACTGGCACCACGGCTCGGGTCAGTGACGTTCTGGATGCTCTGGATGATCCTTTCCCCTGGGAGCTGGCCCGCAGGCGCACGCCTGGAGGCCTCCTTGTGGGCTCGCCCACCGACACCGTCACCGGCGTCATGTGCGCGGTGGACCCGACCTGTGACGCCGTCGAGGCGGCGGCCGCGACGAAGTGCGACCTCCTCCTGGTGCATCACCCCCAGTTGTTCGCGCGCGGGCGCGGATCTCTCGATTCGAGCACTCCCGGCGGGCGTGTCGCGTCAAAGGCGATCCGCGAGGGTGTCGGCATCGTGGCCTGTTACCAGAACGCCGACGTGGCCGATGGCGGCGCCAGCGACCTCATGGCAGCCGCGGCCGGCCTGCGGCGAGCGGTTCCGCTGGTGCCCTCGAGATCCTGCTATGTCGCCAAGGTTGTCGTGTTCGTGCCGCCTGAGGCGGTCGACTCCGTGGCCGGGGCCATGGCAGGAGCCGGAGCTGGAGTCACAGGCGACTACACGGAGTGCTCGTTCCGCGCCAGCGGCACCGGGACATTTGTCCCGGGAATAAGCGCCCGGCCGTATTCGGGAACGACGGGCCGGCTCAACCAGGTGAACGAGGTCCGGCTCGAGATGGTCTGCCCATCGTTCCGCCTCGAGAGGGTTGCGGAGGCGATGAGATCGGCGCACCCCTACCAGGAAGTGGCGTTCGACGTCTACCGCACCGCCTCGCCTGTCCCGTGGGGAATGGGGCGAGTGGGTGAGCTCGAGGCCGCCAGGAGCCTTCACGATATCGCGTGTGACCTCGAAGCCTGGAGCGCGTCAGAAGAAGTCGTGCTCATCGGGGAGCCCGACGATAAGGTGCGGCGGCTGGCGGTGGTTCCCGGGTCTGCGGACAGGATGATCGGAAGGGCTCGTGAGGCAGGCGCCGAGGCGATCGCGGCCGGGGAGGCCGGCTGGCACGCTACGGTGGAGGCGCGCGAGTCCGGCATCGGGCTGATAACAATTGGCCACCTGGAGAGCGAAAGGGAGCTGGTGCCAGCGTTTGCAGGTGCGCTCCAGGCGGCAAGGGATCAAGAAGGATGGAATATGCGAATAGAAGGCTTGAGGGATCGGGAGGGAAGATGGTGCTAGAGATAGGGCCGGAAGAGCTCGCGCAGATACTCAGAGACGTGCAGGACCTGGATACGTGCATTTTCGGGCTCCAGAGGGAGATCGAGGAGCTGCCCGACAAGCACCACCTCGGCGAGCTCGCGGAGGCGCTGAGCGCGGTGCGCCAGGAGCAGGCCAGCGACGAGAAGTCGCTGGAGGAGATCGAGCACAAGCAGCACAAGCTCGACGGTGAGCTGGACATGCTGGTCACCAAGATGAAGAAGGAAGAAGAGAAGCTCTTCAGCGGGACCATCATGAACCCCAAGGAGCTGTCGGCCATACAGGCAGAGATATTCTCCCTGCGTAAGAAACGCGACGAGATGGAGACCGAGGACCTGGAGGAGATGGAGGAGATCGACCGGCTCACCGGAGAGTTCTCTTCAGCCAGGAGCCGCACCGCCGAGATAGAGGCAGGCGAGCGCCAGGCAAAGGACGCCTACGAGGTGGAGCTCGCCGAGAAGAAGGCCGAGATCGCCTCCCTTGAGTTGCGACGCGACAACCTCAAGGTCAGGCTGTCCGAAGACATCGTGGCCGATTACAACAAGATGCTGAAGGAGAAGGCGGGCCTGGCGGTGGTGCCGATCGTGCAGGGCAGGACCTGCGGCGGTTGCCACATCGACTTCTCGCGGACCCAGATAGACCAGTTCCAGCACAACGAGGGCATCTTCCGGTGCGAGTACTGCCGCAGGATCCTGGTCAAGTGACCGACGCCGGCAAAGTGGAGGGAGGCTCATTGGCTCGAGGAGCGCCCGACGACTGTCTTTACGTCTTCAGCGACGGCGGCGCGAGGTTGAATCCCGGTCCCGCGGGCGCCGGTGGACTTGCCCGGACGGGAGACGACCGCGTGGTGGCCGAGGTCTGCGAGTACCTGGGTACGGCGACGAACAACGTGGCCGAGTACTACGCTCTCATCCTGATCCTGGAGGCGGTCGCGGAGGCGGGCTTCCGGCGCGTGAAGGTGAATACCGACAGCACTCTGGTGGCCAACCAGGTGAAGGGGTCCTGGAGGATAAAAGACGACAAGCTGAAGCCGCTCGTGGGCAGGGTGCGGACGCTCCTCGAGCCCTACCGCGAAGTAGAGGTAAAATATATCCCCAGAGAGAAGAATAGCGAGTGCGATGCTCTCGCAACCAAAGCCATCGACGAGGGCCTGCAGGGCCTCAAGGAGCCGTTGCTTGGCCCCGCCGACGAGACGCTCTTCTGAGAGCCGGGTGCCACTTCAACAATCAAGAGGGACTTAAATGGACTGCTGCATCATAGGGACCGGCTACGTGGGCCTGGTGACGGGGGCCTGCCTCGCGGACATGGGTCACTCGGTCACCTGCGTGGACCGTGACGCGGCCAAGGTCGCGGCGCTCGTCCGCGGCGAGGTCCCGATCTATGAAGCCGAGCTCGAAGCGGTGGTCCGCAGGAACCTCGACTCCGGCGGCCTCCTCTTCACGGGGGACATCCGCAGCGCTGTGGCGGGTGCCGAGTTCGTGTTCATAACCGTCGACACCCCGTCCGACGCCGAAGGCAACGCCGACCTCACCCACGTGGACGAGGTCGCCCGCGAGATCGCGGCCGCCCTCGACGGCTATAAGGTGATAATAAACAAGAGCACGGTGCCGGTCGGGACCACCAAGCGGGTGGAGCGCATCATCGAGGAGTCGATGAGGGCTCACCACGAGTTTGACGTGGTCTCGAACCCCGAGTTCCTTCGCGAGGGCACCGCCGTGTTCGACTTCTCCAACCCGGCGCGGATCATCATCGGCAGCGACTCGCAGAAGGCCGCCATGCGTATGACCGCGCTCTACCGGGGCCTCGACGCGCCTCTGCTGATAACCGACCCGGCCAGCGCGGAGATGATCAAATATGCGTCTAACGCTTTCCTGGCGACCAAGGTCTCATACATCAACGCGATCGCCGACCTCTGCGAGGCCGTGGGAGCCGACGTCCGGGAGGTTTCGCTGGGGATGGGCTACGACGACCGCATCGGTTTCGAGTTCCTCAAGGCCGGGCCGGGGTTCGGGGGGTCGTGCTTCCCCAAGGACTGCCGCGCCCTGCTGAACATCGCTCGCGAGAACGGTTATGATTTCAACCTGCTGCAGGGCGTCCTGGTTGTGAACCGCGAGCAGCAGGAGCGCATGGTGGCCAAGATAGAACGTGCCGCCGGTGGTCTTCAGGGCACCCGTATCGGGGCGCTGGGGCTGGCGTTCAAGGCGAACACCGACGACGTGCGCGAGTCTCCGGCCGTCGCCATAGTCAAGATGCTGCTCGAGAAAGGTGCTGCCGTGACGGTCTACGACCCCGAGGCGAATGACAACGCGGCGGAGGAGCTTGCCGGGGCGGAGTTCGCACCGGACGCGTACGCGGCGGTTAAGGACGCGGACGTGCTGGTCCTGCTCACCGAGTGGGACGAGTTCAAGTGGCTCGACTACGGCCGGGTGCTCTCCGCCATGAAGAGCCCTGTGGTCGTCGACACGAGGAACTGTCTCGACCCCGTCGTTTTGAGGAAGCTCGGGTTCACCTACGAAGGAGTCGGTAGATGAAGCTGTCGATCATCGTGCCCGTCTACAACGAGCGCGTGACGGTCGCCGAGGTGATCCGGAGGATCCGGGCCGTCGACGTTCCGGTGGACGTCGAGGTGCTCGTCGTGGACGACGGCTCGTCCGACGGCACCGACAAGGTCCTATCCGCACTCGGGGATTCGACCGTGCGGATCCTGACCCACAAGGTGAACCAGGGGAAGGGCGCCGCGATCCGGACCGGACTCGGCTCGGCCCGGGGCGACCTCGTCCTCGTCCAGGACGCCGACCTCGAATACGA
>PMJJ01000017.1 GCA_003157385.1 Actinomycetota bacterium
CCCCACCGACGGTTCGATGTCCCCTCGCGCCACGGTCCAACTCAATACGACGACTGATATCTGTACTTGGGACAAAGTAAGATAGAATCCGAACCCAGGCATCCAACAGGCAACGGGGGTTTTGCATGCGGCGGATCAGTCGGGGCAACCGTCATTATATTCAGTGCACCTTGATCGCAGTCATGCTCCTGTCGCTCGCAGCGCTCTTCCTTGCGGGGTGCGGCCCGACGTACTGGACCAACATCACCGGGAAGAGGCTTGCACCGTCGGTTGCCTCGAGCATCAGTTCCATCGTCAGCGACCCGACGCGCGACATCCTTTACGCCGCGACCAGTGGCCAGGGAGTCTGGCGCTGTACGGCCCCGGGCACGAACCCAACCTGGACTCACATGGTGGGAGGCGCACCCCTGGACTACGTCACCTCCGTCCTCTATGAGCCCTCCCACAATGTCCTGTATGTTGCGGCCAATTCCGGCGTCTACAGTTGGGCCGACCCGGCGAGCTCCGCATCGTGGAAGACCACCAACGGCGTGGGCGACAACGGGCCTCTCGCCTACGACCCGGCACACGACGTGCTCTACGCGGGAACAAACGCCGGCGTCTACCGCTGCACCGATCCCGCGAGCTCCCCGGCCTGGGCAGACACCGGGGGAGGAGTGGACGGGAGTGGCATTGGTTCCCTGCTCTTCGACCAGCCCCACCAGGTCCTCTTTGCGGGAACTGATACCCAGGGCCTCGGGGTCTGGACGTACCACGGGGGCACCTGGACCAACACCGATAAGAACTTCAGCTCCTCCCAGTCCATTGGCAGCGCCGGCCCACTTGCATACGACCCCACGCGCGACATCCTCTATATGTCGAATGAAAAAGAAGTCCTGCGCTGCACGAGAGCCGAAAACGCTCCCTCCTGGGGAATGATGGGCGGCGCCGTCAACTCCCATACGATCGGCTCCGTGGCATACGACCGGGCCGGCAATATCCTTTACGCGGGGGCTTTTGTTCCTTCTGCGGAGACGGAGCCGTTCCCGATCAACGCAGAGCGGTCAAGTCCGGCGCCCAAAATCAACACGAACAGCAAGGGCGTCTGGGCCTGCTCTAACCCTGATACGAGCCCGATCATGGCCAACACCGGCGGCGCAGTGAGCTCGCAGAATATCGACAACCTGTACTTCGACTCAGCCCGGCGCGTCCTCTATGCCGTGTCTATACAAAAGGCCGTCTGGCGTTACAAGACTCCGGCGAATCGCTGACCCCTGATATGCCGAGGCTCTCGATGGCCTATTTCGCCATCTGACGCAGCGCCCACAGCGTCAGGGAGGTCTGCTCGTTTACTCCTGAACCGCGTACTGCTAATATAACCTCCGCTTTAATGTTATTCAGTGATGAGAACCGCTCAGCTTGGCGGCCACGGGTCTGGCACCCACTTGCGCCCGGTTATATATAATAGAGCGGCTGTCCGGGAGCCTGGGGGGGCAAATTGGCACGGAAAAGTCTTTCAGTCGCAAACCTCGTCGACCGCGCTGCAAGGAAATACGGGGACAAGACTCTCGCGATCCGCGAGAAGAAGGTCACCTACAAGCACCTNNCCGCGCTGCGCGACCGGCTGGGCGTGAAGCGTGGAGACAGGATAGCAATCGTCCTCACCAACGTGCCCGAGATCGGCCTGCTGTTCACGGCCGCCGCGAGGCTCGGCGCCGTGACCGTGCCCTTCAACTACATGCTCAAGGCCGGCGAGCTGCAGGGCGCCATAGCCGACTGCGGCGCCAAGGTGCTCATCACCGAGCCGGAGCTCTTCGCGGCCAACATCAGGGACAAGGCCAACGTCCCCGCCATCGAGCACTGGCTCATGGTCGGCGACGCCGAAGAGGTCCCCGATGACTTCATGTCGATCGACGATCTGACCGAGGGCTTCGCCGATACCTTCGTGGAGCCGCTGCTCATCGAGCCCGACGACCCCATCGCGATCTTCTATACCTCGGGCACCACCGGATTCCCCAAGGGGGCGATCCTGACCAGCAAGAACCTGCTCTCGACGGCCACCCTCTCCGTCCTGATGCTGCGCATAGGGCGCAAGGACATTGGCGTCACCGGGCTGCCCCTGGCTCACATCTTCGGGTTCACCACCAGCATCATCGGCGCTTTCTACTCCGGCTGCGGAGGAGTGCTGTTGCGCTTCTTCGACCCCGAGAAGACGCTCAAGCTGGTCGAGGAGTACGGGGCGACGGTCGTGACCGGTGTGCCGGCGATGTGGAATATGATGCTCCAGTGTCACCCCGAGAAGTACGACCTCTCCACCATCCGATACTGGATCTCCGGCGCCGACGCCATGCCGCGCGACCAGATCAAGCTGCTGGAGTCCTACGGCGGCCGGTTCATCGAGGGATACGGACTCGTCGAGACCTCCCCCATCATCTCGGTCAACTCTTTCATCAGGAGGTCGGGCACCGTCGGCCTGCCGGTCCCCGGCGTCAGGGTCAAGGTGATGGACGACGTCGGCAAGAAGCTGAGCCGCGGCAAAGTCGGTGAGTTCGTGGTGCGCGGGCCCAACGTCATGAAGGGCTACTGGGGGGACGAGGAGAGGACCGCGGCGGCCTTCGAGTACGGCTGGTTCCACACCGGCGACATGGGCTTCCGCGACCACCTCGGTTTCCTGCACTTCGCCGACCGCGAGAAGGACGTCATCAAGCACGGCGGCTACTCGGTGTTCTCGCGCGAGGTCGAGGAGGAGATACTGAGGAACCCCAAGGTCTTCGAGGTCGCCCTGGTGGGAGAACCGCACCCGACCAAGGGCGAGGTGCCCGTCGCGTTCGTGCAACTGGGCGACGGGGCCGAAGCGACGGAAGAAGAGCTCCTTGCCTGGTGCAGGGACCACATAGCAGCGTACAAATCACCGCGTCGGGTCTGCATCATCGAGCAGATGCCGCTGACCATGACGCTCAAGGTCATGAAAAGGGAACTCAGGAGCCGCCTCGAGAAAGAGGCGGCATCGAAGGGGACGGACACACTGGCCCCGGGAAAGGAGGAGTAGCCTATGCTGTCGTTCGAACCAAGCGAAGAACAAGCGATGGTCAAGGAGACCATCGCGGGCTTCGCGACAGACCAGATGGATCCCGCCTCGAGGGAGATGGATGAGGCCTGCGCGGTCTCGACTGACCTCGTGAAAACGGGTTGGGAGCTCGAGATCATCAGCTCGTGCGTCCCGGAGGAGTACGGGGGCTTTGGTGAGGGCCCGTCCGCGCTGACAGGCGCCATCGCCTACGAGGAACTCGCCTACGGCGACCTCTCGACGGCGCTGCACATATGCTCACCCACGATGATGGCTTACACCGTTCTCATGTACGGCACCGAGGAGCAGAAACAGCAATTGCTCCCGGTCGCCTGCGGGGACGAGTTCAAGGCCGCCGCTGCCGCGCTCGTCGAGCCCAAGTTCGCGTTCTGCCCGTCAAAGCTGAGCACCACCGCGAAGCACGAGGGCGAGGAGTACGTGCTCAAGGGCTCCAAGTGCCTGGTGCCGCTTGCGGCGGATTCGGACAACCTGCTCGTCTTTGCCGCCACCGAGCCCGGTGCCGGCTTCGCGGGCGTGCAGGCGTTCGTGGTGCCCAAGGGCGCCGAGAACCTCGTCATCGGCGAAGAGCCCGAGAAGAACATGGGGCTCAAAGCGCTGAAGACCTACGAGGTCACACTGAACAACGTGAAGGTGCCACTCGCCGCCAAGGTCGGCGGCCAGGCGGGCATCGACTACCTGGAGCTGATATCGCGCTCGCGCCTCGCCCTGGCCGCGATGGCCATCGGGACGATGAAGCGCGCCGCGGAGCACTCGCGCGACTACGCCAAGGAGCGCATCGCGTTCGGCGACCCGATCGGCTCGCGCCAGGCGATAGCGTTCATGATCGCTGAGATGTTCATGGAGACCGACGCGACCAGGATGCTGGTGTGGGAGGCCGCATGGAAGGCCGACCGCGGCGAGGAGTTCGCCAACGACGCGGCGATCGCCAAGAACTACGCCGCCGAGAAGTGCATGAAGGTCTGTGACGGTGCTTTGCAGGTAATGGGAGGCCACGGGTACGTGCGCGACAACATGCCGGAGCTCTGGTTCCGCAACGCCCGCGCGTTCTCGGCCCTCGAAGGCATGATAATGGTATAGGAGGTGATTGATGTGACGATAGATTTTGAGCTTTCCCCCAAGATAAAGGGAACGCAGAACATGCTGCGCATGTTCGCGGAGCAGGCGGTCAGGCCGCAGGCCCGCAAGTACGACGANNAAGCCCTGGGACCTCCTCAACATGGTGCACGGCTTCATGAAGGGCGGCGTCGGCGGCTCGATGAGCGGCGGCGACACGAAGGCCGAGGGCGGCGAGAAGAAGCGCTCCGAGCGCCAGCTCACAACCGCGGTCACTGTCGAGGAGATATTCTGGGGCGACGCCGGCATAGCGCTGGCCTTCCCCGGGCAGGGCCTCGGCGGCGCGGCGGTGCAGGCGACGGGAAGCCCCGAGCAGAAGGAGCAGTTCCTGGCCCGCTTCTCCGGTGAGAAGCCGGTATGGGGAGCCATGGCGATCACCGAGCCGGAGGCCGGGAGCGACACGGCCAACCTGAAGACCACGGCCGTCAAGGACGGCAACGAGTGGATCCTCAACGGCGAGAAGATCTTCGTGACGAGCGGCAAGAGCGCGCTCGAGGACTCCGAGGGCTTCGTGGTGGTGTGGGCAACGGTCGACGCCAAGGCCGGCCGCGCGGGCATCAAGCCGTTCATAGTGGAGCACGGGACTCCGGGCATGACCATAGCCAAGGTCGAGGACAAGATGGGCATACGCTGCTCGGACACCGTGACGCTCGCGTTCATGGACTGCCGCATCCCCGAGGCGAACATCCTCGGGAGCGCCGAGGTGATCGACCCCAAGAAAGCCGGAGAAAAAGGCTTCAAGGGAGTCATGGCCACCTTCGACGCCACGCGGCCGATGGTCGCGGCGATGGCGATCGGCGTCGGGCGGGCCGCGCTGGACTATGTCAAGCAGGCAATGGCCGACGAGGGCGTCGAGGTGCGCTACGCCATCTCACCATCCAACATGACCGCCATCGAGCGGGACATCACCGAGATGGAGGCCAACCTCAGGGCGGCGCGACTGCTGACCTGGCGCGCGGTATGGATGCTCGACGGCGGTGTCCGCAACAGCCTCGAGGCGTCCATGGCCAAGGCCAAGGCCGGCCTCGCGGTGACGCAGATAACCCAGAAGTGCGTCGAGCTCCTCGGGCCGCTGGGCTACTCGCGCAAGGTTCTGCTGGAGAAGTGGATGCGCGACGCGAAGATCAACGACATCTTCGAAGGCACGGGGCAGATCCAGATGCTGATAACCGCGCGCAACGTGCTCGGTTTCGGCAGGGACAAACTGAAGTAAGAGAACTTGTGACAGTGATGAGCCGCGCTCTCGCAGCGCGGCTCATTTATTTTCCGCGCGGCCCGCCCCGTGAGGCGCGCCGCGACTCAATTCTTGAACAGGTCCGGGGGTGCATCGGGCAGGTCGGCGGCGGTGAGGTCATCGCCGGTCTGGGCGACCTCCCACCTGCCCGAGTCCCCCATCCTGAGGAAGACCTCGTAGGCGACCGCCTCGTCGGTGGGCACCTCGGTCTCCTCGACGTCGACCTTCGCCCAGCCCTGGACGCACTTGACCGAGGTCGCCTTGAAGATCGAGCCGGTGTTGGAGTCCTGTGCGCTGCGGATCGCCTCTTCGGCGGCCGATATCTCCTGGGGACTCATCGACGCGGACCCGACGATCAGCTTGGAGACGTCGATAGCGTCGGGTGAACTGGAAGGCGCGGTCGGCGAGGACGCGGGCGTCGAGCCCGTCTTGGCCGTGCCACCGCAGCCCGCCGCAAGGCCGACGCAGACCACCGCAAGTATCAATATCGGGAAGAGGACGGGGACCTTCCTCATGCAATCACTCCATTCTGCTCCACATCGATTATAGCAGCTCGGCCCAGGTGGCCCCCCAAGCATTCCGAGCGGGTGAAGGAGATGCTTCAACCGCAAAGAAGGTCTCAGCATCCACTGCTACGGAAAGGAGATGGCCCATGGAGCCGGTCCCGCTGGAGGTATTCGAGGATCGCGCGAACCGCGCGAGGCAGGTCATGGAGGAACTCGGCGTCGATGGCATGCAGCTCACCGGCCGGGAGAACTACCACTACCTCTCGGGGGACGTCCGCAACGTCGCCCGCATGCTGCTGCCCGTCGAGGCGGACCCGATCCTCATAGTCTTCTACACCGAGGTGGAGTTCGCGAGCGAGCGCTCCTGGGTGAAGGACGTGCGCGGGTGGAGCACTCCGGCGGAGCTGATGAAGACATTCCTCGGCGCCATGAAGGACCTGGGCCTCAAGGACAAGGTGGTGGGCTTCGACGTCCACACCGTGCCCGCGTTCCTGCTGCACAAGTTCGAGACGCTGAACCCCAAGATCCAGCTGGTGGAGAACGAGGAAGTGACGATGCGCCTGCGCTACTTCAAGGACGACTACGAGCTCGAGCGCATGAGGTCGGCGGCCCGTGTCGCCGAGAAGGGGATCGCGGCGGCCCTTGACGCCATCGAGCCGGGAGTTACCGAGACGCATGTGGCCGCGCGGGCCGAGGGCGCGATGCGCGAAGCCGGAGCCGAGCGGTTCGGCGCGTCGACCTTCGTGGACTCGGGCCCGAACTCCATCTGCCTGCACGGCGCCGCCTCCACCAGGCGGATGCAGGAGGGCGAGGTGGTCATCGTCGACGTGCACCCGGTGGTGAACCAGTACTCGTGCGACATGGCGCGCACCGCGGTGTGCGGCAAGCCCTCACCCGAGCAGGCCAGGGCGCTCGAGACTTACGTCGAGGGCCAGCGCCGGACTCTCGAGTCCATCCGGCCGGGCATGAAGGTGGCCGACCTCACCAGAAACTTCGTCGAGATCGTCTCCGAGCTCCCCTACGGCGAGTCCTGGGTGCCCGCCGCGAGTCACGGGGTCGGCCTGGAGTTCGAGGAGTGGCCGCATCCTTCCCACTACCCTCAGCATCTGCAGCTCGAGTTGAAGCCGCGCATGACCCTCACCCTGGGGCACTCCATACTGCCGGTGGCGGAACTGGGCGAAGGGTTCAGGGTCGAAGACGTCATACTAATCACCGCCGAGGGCGCCGAGTACCTCACCGACTTCCCGCGCCTCCCCTGGTGAGAGCGTGCGGCTTCAGAAAGGTGCCGACCACTTTGCAGAACGCACCACCGGTGCCTGGCCCCAGTGGTGCGTCTTGTGGAAATAATTGTGGAAAAAGTCCCGGCGAATGGTTGTTTCCGGCCGTTGTGAGGTATATCTTGGTCTTCAATGGGTTGGTGCGGGAACTCTTCTTGGTGATTGGGATGGTCAGGAAAGCCCCTTCCGAAGGGGCTTTCTGCTTTGCCTGACCGCTCTGGATTCTTGCTCTCCTTGTGGGATAATATGCCTTTGCCCGGCCTGAAAGGCGCGCCTGAAGGACATGGAGAACCCGTGAGGACTCTGTTCATCTCTGATTCCACAGCCCTCGGGATAATGGAGGTCAGGCCGGAGCCCGCATGGCGCGTGCGCATGACAGGCCTCCGCAACAAGGACCTCCTGGCACCCGACTACGGCGCGATGCACGTCGCGGCATTCCTGAAAGCGGCCGGCCGCGAATTCCGGGTGGTCAACCTGGTGGCCGACGTCCACGCCCGCAAGGAGATGTTCTACGAGACGAACGCAGGACCCGATGAGGAGTCCGGCTCGCTCATCTCGCGCGGCGAGGCGGCGGCCGCCTCCAGAGCGCACCTGTTCGACAGGCTCGTCTCCGAGAACCCGGACGTAGTGTTTGTGACCCTCTCCACCTACAACCTCGCGCTGTACGGTCGCAGGCTGCTGGGTGAGATAAGGGAGGCCTGCCCCGGCGCGAAGCTGGTAACAGGCGGCATCTACGCCACCATGCACGCCCCGGAGATCCTGGCGGACGGGCACGCCG
Organism: Actinomycetota bacterium; assembly: GCA_003157385.1. Lineage (GTDB taxonomy): Bacteria > Actinomycetota > Geothermincolia > Fen-727 > Anoxymicrobiaceae > FEN-680. The sequence continues at coordinate 7,976 of PMJJ01000017.1, forward strand.
ACGTCGTCGTGCGGGGCGAAGGAGAGCACACGTCCGTCGAGCTGCTCGAGCGCCTGGAGGCGGGACGGCCCCTCGACGGCCTAAAAGGCGTGAGCTATCGAGACAACGGGCGTTCGTTGCACAACCCCGCCCGCTCCCCTATCGCCGACCTGGACGCGCTCCCCCACCCGTACACAGTGAGCGAGGAGTTCGAGGTAGCCGCCAGGTTCGAGATCCTTTCCGAGCTTCTGCCGGACGGGGACTGGATCCCCGGCGCCGGGTTCCTCACCTCGCGGGGATGCCCCGAGGCCTGCTCTTTCTGCCTCGACCCGGCCCTCAACAACGGGCGGGTCCGCTTCCACTCGCCGGCCTACGTCCGCGACGTCCTGGATTTCTGCTCGCAGAGATTCACCAGCAAAGCCGGGTCGTTCTTCTTCGGGGACGCGACCTTCACGATGAACAAGAAGAGGCTGGGCCGGATCTGCTCGATGCTGCCCGGGCTGCCGTACACCTACCAGATACAGACGAGGGCCGACTACCTGGACGATACGACCGTGGAACTCCTGGCCTCCAGCGGATTCACCAACATAGCCATCGGCGCGGAGACGTTCAACGAGGAGATACTGCGCGCCGTGGTGCGCAAGAGGCTCAAGGTGCAAGAGGTGCTCGACGCGGCCGCGGCCGTGAGGCTGAGCGGCATCAAGCCGGTGCTCACGTTCATCGTGGGGTTGCCGGGCGAGACCCGCGACAGCGTCTGGCACACGCTGGAGATCCTCAAGGCGAACCGACTTTTCGACGCGACGTTTTTCCCGCTCGTTGTGTTCAAGGGGACGGCGCTCTTCGACGAGTTCGCGGCCGGGACGTCGCCCGGGCAGATGGAGGCGCTGCGGCTGAATCCCATGAGCGAGGAGTACCTCTTCACCAGCGAGGAGTTCCCCACCGCGGAGGAGCTGACGGTGTTTACCAGAGAAGTGAACTACGCGCTTCTCGCGTCTCGCACGGCGGAGACTGCGTCTTGACGTCCACAAACGCGGGCGATTGAGTCTAGAATAGTCATTGGCTGAAAACTCGATGACGGGAGACGTATTGACACCTGATCCCACCGATTTCCGCAGGTGCTATTACCATCCGCGCAGGCCCGCGACAAGGGAGTGCATCAACTGCGAGCGCCCTATCTGCGGGCGCTGTGAAGAAGTGAGCGGCGACCCGCTCCTCTGCGCGAAGTGCAAGGAAGAGCTCGATGCGCTCGACAAGACGCCGTTCGACCGGATGCTCAGGCAGGGGAACGTGGCTACCTCCAGGCGGCAGGCTGGATCGGTCGCCGGTGAGGTCACGATAACGCCTGACGGAAAGATCGATGCCCCCGAGCCTCCCGCTCCCGCACCGGTGGAGAAAGAGAAACCCCAGGCGGCCGAGCCCGCAGATGCCGAGCCGGCGCGGGCCGTGCGCGGCGAGAGGCGCAGGTTGCCGGGGTCGGCGGGGGCACGGCGGCCGGCCGCGCGAAAGCCGTCAGCAGTCCCGGCCGCGCGTCTGCGAGAGGCCGACGCGGAAACCGGCGACCTCGAGTTCGAAGAGGACTCGGACGCGCTCGAGTTCGAGACCTCTCTCGAGCGCGCCGCCGCGAGGAAGGCCACGCGGCGGAAGAAGCCTCCCCGCGACACGACCGGGCCTTTCTACCAGACGCTTCACGGACTGACCTACGCCATCGGTGTCGCGCTGCTGGCGTGCGTGGTCTGGCTGCTTTTCGCGTTCGTCTTCAAGCAGTGGAGCCAGGTCTCGATACTTACGATCGGTCTACTGGTTCCCTGGATCTTCTACAAGGGCACGACCACCAGGAACCGAGCCGGCGTCAAGGTCTGGTCCGAGCCGCCCGCACCCGCGTGGATATCCGTGCCGTCGCTGATCATCGTGGCTGCGGTGGCCCCGGTCCTCCAATTGCTGGCATTCAAGATCATCTATGGCGCGAACGTCCACAGGCTGCCCTTCAGCGACTTCATGGAGCGCTTCTTCACCAGCTTGAACTGGGGGCTCGCGATCCTGGGCCTGCTTGCGGCGGTGCTGGTCCCGTTTCTACTGGCGCGAGGCGCTTCCTGGCGCAAGCCGGAGCTCAGGCGTTCGCGGGAAGCCGACGAGGAAGAAGTGGAAGGCGAGCGGCAGACCGAGGCAGAGAACAGCTGACCTACTTCTGGAGGTCTTTCCGCATCCTGTGACGCGTGTACGCCGACGCGAACGGGCTGTAGCGCTTTCCGCTGACCTTCCCGGAGCGCAGCTGAGACAGCAGGTCGNNCTCGTGCGAGTCGCTGCCCGCGCCTCGCGGGAAATCGTGACGGTCGAGGAAGCGCCTGGCCAGCACGTTTGCCAGCGGCAGGCGGGGCTTGCCGTTGAAGACTTCGACTATGTCGATCGCCTCCGCCAGCGCCTCGAGCTCACTGGCCTTGAGCCGCTTGAACTTCAACAGGTCGAAGGGGTGCGGCACGTAGACCAGTCCGCCCTGCTCCCTTATCAAGCGCATGGTCTCCACCGGGTCGAGGTGGTCGGGGACCCACTCGCTCAGGAACAGACCGCAGATCTCGCCGCCGGTGGTGCGCACTTCCTCTCCCACCAGGATCCTCGGCGCCCACTCCCCTCTGGCAGCCGCCTCCTCTGACAGCCTGCGGAACTCGAAGGCGCCCTCGATGACGTCGTGGTCCATGATGGCGACCGCATCCAGCCCCCGGGCGTGGCAGGCTTCGACGAGCGTGGGGAAAATTATCACGGAGTCAGGCGAATAAACGGTGTGGACGTGAAAATCTACGCGCACTCGGTTCTCCAGTCTCGGGCCGCGCCGCGCTACACGCCGCAGTGGGCGAGCAGCGACTTCCAGATCACCATGGCGTCCGCCGAGCCGAGATCGGTCTCGGACGCGCGCTCCGGGTGGGGCATCATGCCCAGCACGTTGCCTTCCGCGTTGCAGACTCCGGCGATGCTCTCGGTCGCGCCGTTGGGGTTGAACTCCTGCAGCACGCTGCCCTCGGGCGAGCAGTAGCGGAAGACAACCTGCCCTTTCCTCTTCATCTCCTCGAGCACCTCCGGCGGGACCTGGTAGTTGCCCTCGTTGTGGGCGATGGGGATCTTCAGCACCTGGCCCTGGCTGGCCGCCGAGGTCCAGGGCGTGCTGGTGGTCTCGACCCGGACGTCCACGAAGCGGCAGATGAACTTGAGCCCCACGTTCCTCATTATCGCGCCGGGCAGCAGCCCNNGGCCTTCATGACCGGGGAGAACTTCGCGACCGCGCCGGTGCGCAGGTAGTCCCCGTAGGCGAAGCCCCCGGGCAGCACCAGGCAGTCGAAGCCGGCCACGTCCGTGCTGCCGTGCCACACGTAATCCACGTCCTGGCCCAGGACGCTTCCGATGACGTAGTGGCAATCGTGGTCGCAGTTGGAGCCGGGAAAGACGACGACGCCGAACCTCATCAGATCTCGACCTCCATCTGGTAGTCCTCGATTATCGGGTTCGCCAGCAGCCGCTCGGTCATCTCACCGAGGCGCTCCTCGAGCCTGGCCTTGTCGTCGCCGTCGAGCTCGAGAACCATGTACTTGCCCACCCGGACGTCGCCGACCTCTTCGTATCCGAGCGACTTGAGAGCGCGCAGAACCGTCTTGCCCTGCGGGTCGAGTATCCCTTCCTTCAGCGTGATGTATACCTTGGCACGTGCCACCAGCCGGCCCTCCTTTTCTCGGGTCTTACACTACGGTCTCACGTTCATCGATTCCAGCCGGGAGAAGATCTGGTCCACCCTCGTCAGAGAGCTCGCCACGTCGAAGCAGGACGCGATCTCCTCCGGCGACAGGTACTGTCCTACCTCGGGGTCGTGGATCAGGCCGTCCATGAAGCCCTCCTCGCCCCGGACCGCGCGCATGGCGTTGCGCTGCACCATCTTGTAGGCTTCCTGCCTCGTGGTCCCTTTCCCGATGAGCGCCAGGAGCACCTTCTCAGAGAATATCAGCCCATGCGTGAGCTCGATGTTCTCTTCCATCTTCCAGGCGTAGACGACCAGGCCGTCCATCACGTCGGTGAACTTGGCCAGGATGTAGTCGAGCAGGATCGTGCTGTCGGGCAGGATAACGCGCTCGGCGGACGAGTGGCTGATGTCGCGCTCGTGCCACAGCGGCATGTCCTGCAGCGCCACCTGGGAATTCGCCCTGATGACGCGGGCCAGCCCGCACACCCGCTCGCAGATTATCGGGTTCCTCTTGTGAGGCATCGCACTGGAGCCGGTCTGTCCCTCGCGGAACGGCTCCTCCGCCTCTCCCACCTCGGTCCTCTGCAGGCCCCTGATCTCGGTCGCGAACTTCTCGAGCGAGGAAGCCGAGATCGCCAGCGCGCTCATGTACTCGGCGTGCCGGTCGCGCTGGATGATCTGGCTCGACGCCTCCGCGGGCTTCAGCCCCAGCTGCTCGCAGACGTACTTCTCGACGAAAGGATCTATGCTGGCGTATACCCCCACCGCCCCGGACAGCTTGCCGACCGAGACTATCTCCCTGGCGCGCAGCAACCGGTCGAGGTTGCGCCGCGTCTCGAACGCCCACACCGCCAGCTTCGCACCGAACGTTATCGGCTCCGCGTGGACGCCGTGGGTCCGCCCCATCATGCGGGTGCTGCGCTGCTCAAGCGCGCGGTTCTTGATAACCCCCAGCAGCCGGCTGGTGTCCTCGATCAGGATGTCGGCGGCATCGCGCATCTGCAGGGCGAGACCCGTGTCCAGCACGTCAGAGGAGGTCATGCCGTAATGGAGCCACCTGGCCGGCTCGCCGATGCTCTCGGCCATGTTCTGCAGGAACGCGACCACGTCGTGGCGCGTCGTCTTCTCTATCTCCTTGACACGCTCGACGTCGAAACGCGCATTTTGCCTTATCTGCTCGATGGCGCTCGAGGGCACGATGCCCATCTGGGCCATGGCCTCGGCTGCCAGGACCTCGATCTGCATCCAGCCGTGCATGCGGGCGTCGTCACCCCAGATCGCCTTCATATCGGGTCGGCTGTAGCGTTCGATCATCGCGGTGGTCCTTCCGCCAGCGTCTTGCGGTAGGCTTTGAGGTTGTCGCGCACGTCGTCGTACTTCAGCGCGAGGATGCGGGCGGCCAGCACCGCCGCGTTCCTGGCACCGCCGACCGCGACGGTCGCGACCGGTATCCCGGTGGGCATCTGCACCATCGAGAACAGGGCGTCGATGCCGCCCGGCATGCCCGAATCCAGCGGCACGCCGATGACCGGGAGGTCCGTCATCGAAGCGACAACTCCCGGCAGCGCCGCGCTCATCCCGGCGCCCGCTATCACGACCTCCGCGCCCGCGTCGGCGGCTTCGGCTATCGCCTGCTTCACCTTCTCCGGCGCCCGGTGCGCCGAGGCCACGACTGTCTCGCTGGCGATGCCCAACTGCTCGAGCATCAGCGCGCTCTCCTCCATCTTGGCGAGGTCGCTGTCGCTGCCGGTGATGATCAGTACCTTTATCTTCTCCATGGCTCCTCCGTCATCACCCCTCGTGCTCGCGCTGCCACTCGATCGCCCTGTATCCTATGTCGGTCCGGAAGTGCCTGCCCTCGAACCCGATCATCTCGACGGACTGGTAGGCCAGGCCCCTGGCCTCCTCGAAGTCCTTGCCCAGGGCCACGACGTTGAGCACCCTTCCGCCGGCGGTGACGACCTTTCCCTCATCGAGGGCGGTGCCCGCGTGGAACACCTCGACCTTGGGGTCGGCGCTCGCGGCCTTGAGCCCGGTGATCGGTATGCCCTTGCGGTACTTGCCCGGGTAGCCGCCCGAGGCCATGACCACGCAGACGCAGTACTGGTCGGTCCATTGCATCTCCAGCTCCCGGACCTTGCCGTCCAGAGTGGCCANNTCCGCGGTCAGCATCAGGCCGCCGTAGAGGACTCCCCGGTAGGGGATCATCTCGTCGCGCATGGCGTTGATGGTGGCTTCCATCACTTCCCGGTGGATCGCCTGCTCGGTCGCCGCGTCCAGCAGCGGCACTGGCGAGTAAGCTCCCATCCCGCCGGTGTTGGGACCCTCGTCGCCGTCGTAGGCGCGCTTGTGGTCCTGGGAGGGCACCATGTGCGCGGCGGATTCACCGTCGGTCAGCGACAGGATGGAGACCTCCGGGCCTTTCATGAACTCCTCCACCAGGACGTTCCTGCCCGCCGCTCCGAATGCCTCATCGACCAGGCAGAGGCGGAGAGCCTCGACCGCCTCGTCCGTGGTTTCCGCTATGATGACGCCTTTGCCGGCGGCAAGACCGTCCGCCTTCACAACCACCGGGGACGACTGCGACTCGACGTACTCGCGCGCGGCGTCGAAATCATCGAACAGCTTCGCGCGCCCGGTGGGCACGCCGTGCCGGTCCATCACGCTCTTGGCGAACTGCTTGCTCCCCTCGAGCCGCGCCGCCTCGCGCGTCGGCCCGAACGCCTTAAGACCCTTGTCCTCGAAGTGGTCCACCAGCCCCTCGACCAGGGGCGCCTCCGGCCCGACCACCGTCAGGTCCACCCCGCGCGCCGTGGCGATATCGGCGACGGCCCCGGCGTCGTTAACGTCTGCCTCGACACATTCGCCCAGCTCTCTCATGCCGGCGTTGCCCGGGACGAAGATCATCTCGTCGACGAGATTGCTCGCCGCCAGCTTCCACCCCAGCGCGTGCTCCCTGCCGCCGCTGCCTACCACCATCAACTTCATCTTTCAGCGCGCTCCTCTCAAGCCCCCGGCGCGGTCACTTCGCCGGCGGATCGAAATCCTCGCGGTACAGGTAAGGGCCTTCCTCGATCGGCTCGATGTACTCTTCGCGCGTGATGATCGTCTGGGTGCGCTTGGGCCCTACCGATATCAGGACCACCGGAACTCCCGCGCCCTGCTCCACAAACTCCACGTACCGCACCGCCGCCTCCGGCAGGTCGGCCCGCTCCGTGACGCCGGAGATATCCTCGCTCCAGCCCGCGAGCTCGAGGTACTCGGGCTCACACTTGTGGAAGATCGTCTGATGGGGCGGGAACTCGTGGTATATCTTCCCCTGGTACGAGTAACCCACACACACCTTGAGGCGTTCGAACTCGGAGAGGACGTCGAGCTTGGTAAGGGCGATACCGGTCAGACTGTTGACCCGCGCGGCGTAGCGGAGCAGGACCAGGTCCAGCCAGCCACAGCGCCTCTTGCGCCCGGTGGTGGTGCCGAACTCGACGCCTCTTGCGCCCAGCAGCTCACCGCACTCGTTCTCCTGCTCGGTGGGGAACGGTCCGTAGCCCACCCTGGTGACGTAGGCCTTGGCGACGCCGATGATGTTCTCCAGGTACTTGGGGCCCACCCCGGTCCCGCTGAACACGCCGCCTATGGTAGGCGACGAAGAGGTCACGAACGGGTAGGTGCCGTGGTCGAGGTCCAGCAGGGTCCCCTGCGCCCCTTCGAAGAGGACCTTCTTGCCGTCGTCGAGCGCCCTGGCGATCAGCAGCGAGGTGTCGTCGATGTGCGGCGCAAGCCTCTCTGCGTAGCCCATGTACTCGGCGAGTATCTCATCCACGCTGAACGGTTCCTGGTCGAACGCCTTGGTCAGTATCGCGTTCTTGCGCTCCAGCGCCACCTCGAGCTTGGCCTTGAATATCTTCTCGTCCAGGAGATCCTGCACACGCATGCCCAGGCGGTCGGCCTTGTCGGCGTAGGCCGGGCCGATGCCACGGTGGGTAGTGCCCAGCTTGGCGTTGCCCAGGCTCAGCTCGCCCAGGTGGTCGAAGGCCAGGTGGTATGGCATGACCAGGTGCGCGTTGCAGGAGATGCGCAGCTTGCCGCAGGAGATGCCGCGCTGGTGCAGCCCGTCCATCTCCTCCAGCAACACCTTGGGCGTGATGACGACACCATTGCCGATGACAGTGGTTATGTGCGGGTAGAGAATGCCGGACGGCATCAGGTGGAGCTTGAACTCGTCCTCGCCGCAGACCACCGTGTGGCCCGCGTTGTTGCCTCCCGCGTACCGCACCACGAAGTCCATGCGGTCCGCCATGAGGTCAGTGATCTTGCCTTTTCCCTCGTCGCCCCACTGGGCTCCGAGGATCACCGTTCCCGGCACTAGCGACCCCCGTTCATAACTCTCCTGCCACGGACGTGCATACTATATCACGAGGACAAGGGGAGTTCCGGCGGGCGTCTAGCCCTGGTTGCCGACTTTTTTTTCGCGGTTGAGGATGGAGTCCGCGACCAGGAGCCCGGAGGCCGAGGCCTGCACCAGGCCCCGCGTCATGCCCACTCCGTCTCCCGCCCCGAACAGGTTGCGGACCTGGCTCTCGAGGGTGCCCGAGACCTTCAGGCGCGAGCTGTAGAACTTGACCTCGACGCCGTAAAGCAGTGTGTTGCGCGAGAATACGCCGGGGACCAGCTTGTCCAGCGCGGAGAGCATCTCCAGGATGTCGGAGAGGTAGCGGAAAGGCAGCACCAGGCTCAGGTCGCCGGGGGTCGCCTCCGACAGCGTCGGAACGACCGTGCTCCTTTCGATCCGCTTGGGGTTCGAGCGCCTGCCGGCGATCAGGTCGCCCAGGCGCTGGACGATTATGCCATCACCGAGGAGGTTGGCCAGCCAGGCGATGTACTTGCCGTAGGCGATGGGCTCGTGGAACGGCTCGGTGAACTTCTTGTCGACCAGCAGCGCGAAGTTGGTGTTGTCGGTGTGCTTCTCCAGGTAGGAGTGGCCGTTCACCGTCAGGACTTCCGCGTAGTACTCCTTGATGACCTCGCCCGACGGGTTCATGCAGAAGGTGCGGACGCGGTCCTCCGAGGCCTTCGAGTAGTAGATCAGCTTGGGCTCGTAGAGCTCGTCGGTCAGCGGAGCCATCACCACCGCCGGCACCTCCACGCGCACGCCGATGTCGACCATGTTGTTGTTGCGCGACAGGCCCAGCCCCTCGGCGACGCCATCGAACCACTCGGCGCCGCTGCGCCCCGGCGCGACCACCAGGTACTTGCAGTTGATCCGGTTCTCGGCCAGGGTGTCGACTCCGACGACCGCTCCATCCTTGACCCTGATCCCCTCGATCATGGTCTTGAACTGGATGTCGACCCTCTCTTTGAGCTCCTCGTACATGTTGCCCAGCACCGTGGGACAGGTCTCGGTGCCCATGTGTCTCACCCTGGAGGGCACCAGCACCAGGTCGCTCTTGACCGCCTGGCGGGCGATGTCAGTCACCTTCTCCTCGTCGTCTCCGAAGGTGGTGTCCGGCGCGCCGAACTCGAGGTAGGTCTTGTCGACTCTCTCGATCAGCCGATCGACCTTCTTCGTGGGGACCAGCTCGCCCAGCCAGCCGCCGATCTTGCTGGAGAGCGAGAGCTTGCCGTCGCTGAACGCCCCCGCACCTCCCCAGCCGCTCAGCGTGGCGCAGGTGCCGCACCTCCGGCACTGCCCACCCGGGGACGGGCACTTCCTCTTCTCGAGGCCCTCGCCCTTGTCCAGCAGCAGGACCTTCAGGTCAGAGTTGCGCGTGAGCTCCAGGGCGCAGAATATGCCGGCCGGGCCGGCGCCGACTATGATGACGTCATATGTCTTCGGCAAACCTTCGTCCGTTTCTCTCGCCAGTCATTCATTTCAGGCCAGACACTATTATAGAGATTATCGCGACAATGGAAGTCGCGGTCACGTCAGGTCAGGAGAGTCCCCGGTGCCTCTAGCGTCGCCGCACTATGCTTGTCGGCGGCCTGACCCTCAAGGCGACGTGCCGCTTCAGTTCCATCATCTGCTCGCGCATATCGCGGGCCGTCTCTTCCATCTCAGCCTGCATGCGGGCGAACTTGGCCTGCAACGCCTGCATCTCTTCCTCCATGGCGAGCACCTTGGAGACGCCCGAGAGGTTGAGCCCCTGGCCGGTGAGCTCCTGGATGCGGCGAAGGCGCTGAATGTCGGCCTCGGAGTAGCGCCTCCTGTTTTTGGCCGTGCGCGCCGGGCGCAGCAGACCCTTTCGCTCGTACAGCCTGAGGGTCTGCGGATGGACGTCCGCGAGGCTCGCGGCGATGCTGATGATGTACAGGCCCTGGTTGCTGTCTCTTTCCACTTTCATCACTCGCTACTAATTCAGGTGAGCCCGGAGCTCCTTTGACGAGATCTCTCCGAGCTTCTCGATCGCTTCACGCTCTTCTTTGTTGATGCTTTTCGGAACGTCTACCCGCGCCGTGATGAGCATGTCTCCATGACCTTTGCCCTTGAGGTGGGGCGCTCCCTTGCCCTTGATGCGGAAGGTCCTGCCGCTCTGGGTGCCCGCGGGAATCTTCAGCTTGATCTTGCCGTCCGCGGTAGGCACCTCGACCTGGGTACCCAGCGCCGCCTCCGCGTACGTGACAGGCAGGTCGAGCGTTATGTCCGCGTCGCGGCGCCCGAGGTAGGGGTGCTTGTCGACTTTCGCGACGACATAGAGGTCGCCGGGCGGTCCACCGCCTCTGCCGGGCTCTCCCTTGCCCTTGAACCTGATGCGCGAGCCGTCGTTGACCCCGGGCGGTATATGCACCTTGGTCTTCCTGGGCTGCTTGGTCTGGCCGGCACCATGGCAGGTCGGGCAGGGGTTCTGGATTATCTGGCCGCGGCCCTGGCACTGGGGGCAGGGCCGGCTCAGGCCGAAGAGGCCCTGGCTCTCGGCCACCGACCCGCGGCCGCCGCAGGTGGGACATGTCTGGGGGAGGGTCCCGGGCGCGGAGCCAAGACCACGGCAGGTCTCGCACGCCGCGTTGCGGGTCATCGTCAGCGGGACGTAGGCGCCCTTGAGCGCGTCATCGAACGACATGGTGACAGTGACCTCGACGTCGTTCCCCCGCTGGCCGCGACGGCCCGCGCCGCCGCCCCCACGGGCTCCCCCGCCGAAGAGATTGAATATATCCCCCAGGTCGCCGAGGTCTCCCTCGTAGGTGAAGCCCTGCGGTCCGCCACCGCCGAAGCCTCCTCCTCCGAACCCGTCGAAGCCCTGCCAGGTGCCGCCTCCCGGCCCCGGGCCTTGCGCCCCGAACAACCTGCCCGAGTCGTAGTCCTGGCGCTTCTTCTCATCGGACAGGACTTCGTAAGCCTCCGCTATCTCCTTGAACCTGTCCTCGGCCATCTTGTTGTTGGGGTTCTTGTCGGGGTGGTACTTGTGGGCCTGCTTTCGGTAGGCCTTCTTTATGTCGTCTTTACCAGCGTCCTTGGCCACGCCGAGAGTCTTGTAGTAATCCTTACCGTTCAACTGGTATCACATCCGGTTCGCACAAACGCGGTCAGTCTTGTCTGCCTACGTCTTGACCGGGCACGAGACCCGGACCATCGCAGGACGCAGAAGAAGTCCGTTGAAGCGGTAACCTCTCTGTACTACCCCGACCACCGTGTCCTCGGGGCACTCGGATGTCTCGACCACCATCATCGCTTCGTGGTGCTCGGGGTCGAAAGGCTCGCCCTGTGGGTCGATGACCTCGAGGCCCTCTTTCTCGAGCACGGACAGCATCAGGTCGAGCACCATCGCCACGCCCTCACTCAGGCCCTTCGCCTCGCCCTCGGAGGCGCTGGCGAGAGCGCGCTCGAGGTTGTCGATGACCGGCAGCAGCTTCTTCACCAGGTCGGCTTCGGCCGTCTCCAGGATGCGCGTCTGCTCCTTGAGCATCCGCTTGCGGTAGTTGTCGAAGTCAGCCTTCAGCCGCTTGAGGCTGTCGAGCAGCACGGCGTTCTGGTCCGCGAACTCGTCGACCTCCTCGTCCAGCGCGTGGATCCTCACCTCCGGCTCGACCTCGATCGCCTCGGAGTCGTCCGCGTCTGCTCCGTTTTCTATTATCTCGACGTCGCCTTCAGGCGCCGTCTCTTCCCGCCCCTGGTCCGCTTTGCCGGACCGCCTGGGGCCGGTCGTACTCTTTGCGTCTGTCATGTCTTCTCCTGTGAACGCTGGTCCGCCCATCGAACCCGCTTACGGTTCGCGGCGGGAGACTGCCCGCCGCGATCAAAGTCATATGCGGCTCGCAAGCCGCTAGGTCTCTTCTTCCTTCTCCTGGATGGTGACGGGGATGCTCGTCGGTTTCGCCGGCTCGGTCTTCGGCACCGTGATCTTCAACACGCCCGAGTCGAAGGCCGCTTTGACGTTGTCGGCCCGGGCGTACCTCGGCAGTCTCACCGATCTCTGAAAGATCCCGTAGGCCCGCTCGATGCGGTGGTAGTTCTCCTCGGTGACCTCTCGCTCGCGCTTCCTCTCGCCCCGCAGCATCAGCACGCCGTCGTCGACGCGCACATCGATGTCGCTCGGGTCTATACCGGGGAGCTCCGCCTCTATCACCAGAGAATCGCCGGTCTCGTAGACGTCGACCGCCGGGGCCCATTTCCCTCCACCGATCAAACCCTGCTCGTCGCCGGCGTCGCCGAGCCAGGACCGCCTGAACATCCTGTTCAGGTCCTCCTGCGCTCCCAGGAATGCATCGAAAGGATCCCATCTCACGATCGCCATCTACAGTTCCCTCCCCTCACCTGCGGGCATGCGGAGCGCGGCGGCCCGGCCGCCGCGCTCGCGTTGCTTTCTGGTTACTAGTCCTCGTCGACGACCTCGTAGTCGGCATCGATGACTTCCTCTTCGGGGCCACCGGGCTGGCCGTTGTCTGTCGGTTCGCCGGTCTGCCCACCGGCCGGTCCGGCCGTCTGCGCGTAGACCTGCTCGGCGAGCCTGTGCGAGGCCTGGATGAGGCTCTCCATCGTAGACTTGATCAACGCCGTGTCGCTCCCCTTCAAGGCTTCCTTGACCTCGTTGAGGGCGGACTCGATGGTGGCGCGCTCGGAAGCATCGACCTTGTCACCAAGCTCGCGCAGCGACTTCTCGGTGGTGTAGACGACCTCGTCCGCGCGGTTGCGCGTCTCGGCCTCTTCCCTGCGCCTGCGGTCATCGTCCGCGTGGTCCTCGGCATCCCGCTGCATCTTCTTGATCTCTTCCTCGGAGAGACCCGACGTGGCGGTGATCGTGATCTTCTGCTCGTTGCCGGTCGCCCGATCGCGAGCGCTCACGTTCACGATGCCGTTGGCGTCGATNNTCGAACGTGACCTCGACCTGAGGCACGCCGCGCGGGGCCGGTGGAATGCCCACCAGGTGGAAGCGGCCGAGCGTCTTATTGTACTCAGCCATCTCCCGCTCGCCCTGCAGCACGTGCACCTCGACGGCCGTCTGTCCATCCGCGGCGGTGGTGAAGACCTCGCTCTTGCGGGTCGGGATCGTTGTGTTCCTCTCGATCAGCTTGGTGAACACTCCGCCCAGCGTCTCGATGCCCAGCGACAGTGGCGTGACGTCGAGGAGCAGGATATCTTTGACCTCGCCCTTGAGGACGCCGGCCTGTATCGCCGCGCCGACGGCTACGACCTCGTCAGGGTTTACGCCCTTGTGAGGCTCCTTGCCACCGGTCAGCTCGCGGACCTTGTCCTGTATCGCGGGCATGCGGGTCGCGCCACCAACCAGGATGACGTGATCGATGTTCTTGAGGTCGATGCCCGAGTCGTCGACGGCCTGCTTGAACGGGCCGACGCACTTGTCGACCAGGTCGGCGGTCATCTTGTTGAAATCCGATCGCGACAGAGTCATGTCCAGGTGCTGCGGGCCCTCCTGCGTCGCTGTGATGAACGGCAGGTTGATGTTGGTGGAGGTGGTCGTGGACAGCTCCATCTTGGCCTTTTCCGCGGCCTCCTTGAGCCTCTGCAGCGCCATCTTGTCACTGCGCAGGTCTATGCCCGTCTTGGATTTGAAGTCATCGGCCATCCAATCGATGATCACCTGGTCCCAGTCGTCGCCGCCCAGGTGCGTGTTGCCGCTGGTCGACTTGACCTCGAAGACGCCTCCGCCGATCTCGAGGACGCTCACGTCGAACGTGCCACCTCCTAGGTCGAAGACCAGGATGGTCTGCTCGTTCTCTTTGTCGAGACCGTAGGCGAGTGCCGCCGCGGTCGGCTCGTTGATGNNTGGTCGCCTGGCGCTGGCTGTCGTCGAAATAAGCGGGTACAGTGACGACCGCCTCGCTGACCTTCTCACCTAGGTACTCCTCTGCGTCGCCCTTCAGCTTCTGCAGGATCATTGCCGAGATCTCCGGCGGCGTGTACTCGCGGTCGTCGATCTTTATCTTCTCGTTCGTGCCCATCTTTCTCTTGATGGATGCGATAGTCCGGTCCGGATTGGTGATGGCCTGGCGCTTGGCGACCTGTCCCACCAACCTCTCACCGGTCTTGGAGAACGCCACTACGGACGGGGTTGTCCTTCCACCCTCCGAGTTCGGGATGACCGTGGGCTCTCCGCCCTCGAGGACAGCCATGCACGAGTTGGTCGTCCCCAGGTCGATTCCAATTACTTTCGCCATTTTCTCCACTCCTTGTCTCAGTGATTCAGGCTCAGATACTGGGCCTTCCTATATAATACAAGTTGAGTCTATCATTGTCAAGTTATATGGTGCTATCACCATCATATATATAAGAGTGCCTTCCGGGGACTTCCATCTCCAGCCGCCCGGCCTGGCGGGTCTCATTTCGATGACTGGGCGCCCCAACCTGCCGCCGGGCGCCCGATTCCGCGCAGCGCACTCATCCCGATCGCGCGTCGCGGGGCCGTTCGGGCACCGGCAGTGTCCACTTGCGGCCCGGATTATTGCGCTTCTGAAGCATTTGTGTATCAATAATCCCATTGTGTTCGGGCCGAACATCGCCTGCTCTGCTTGACGGGCGCCAGGCCCGCTGACATTATTCACGAGTTGATTTCTGCGTCAGGAGGTGAAACGTGGGAGAAGAGAGCGACAAGCGACCAACCATTGATGCTGACGAGTGTACCGGTTGCGGCCTGTGCGTAGATGTCTGCGAGCACGAGGTCCTGGACCTCACGGACGACGTGTGCACGATCATCGACGTGGAGAAGTGCGTCGGCTGTGGCGACTGCTCCGAGGAGTGTCCGGTCGAAGCCATAACGATGGAGTAGGACCATTTCAATAGTCACGGGGAGGCGGGCGATGCCCGCCTTTCCGTTGCCACAAGCAATTAAAGCAGAAGTGAAGGGTTGGACTAGACTTGAAGGCGAGGTGCCCGGCCGGTGCTTCCCTAGTAGCATCTTCCTATCTGTTCTTTACAGGAGCACTCAAGCATGAGCAGAATTCAACAGAAGATAACCCTAAGCGACTTATTTGACACCGTTGACAACATGTATGTTATACTCTGGCACAGTGGTACCAGATGTGCCGTGGGGTAAGGAGAGGCATTGGCACGACGCAAAACTGTAAACCCTTCAGTAAAGAAGTACCGCGAGCTCTCCGACAAGGAGCTCATCCGTTGCTCGCGCGCAGGCGACCGCCTGGCTGAGAGCGTCCTCATCAACCGTTACCAGTATCTCGCGCACGTGAAGGCACGTTCCTACTTCCTCACGGGCGCGGACCACGAGGACACGGTGCAGGAGGGCATGATCGGCCTGTTTAAGGCGATCCGTGACTACAAGGAAGGCGAGCTCTGCTCGTTCCGCTCGTTTGCGATCCTGTGCATCACCAGGCAGATAATCACCGCGGTCAAGACGCACGCTCGCAAGAAGCACAATCCGCTTTCATCTTACCAGTCGCTCGACACGCAGGTCCCCGACGAGAGCCTGCTCGACAGCCTCGCTTCCCAGGGGCTCGGCTCGGACAAGTCGGAGGACCCGCTCGACCTGTTCATCTTCGAGGAGGAGCTCGACAGCGTCATAGGCATCCTGCGCGACAAGCTCTCCGACCTGGAGTGGAGCGTCTTCGTGGAGTACCTCGACGGCAAGAGCTACCAGGAGATCGCCGAGGACATCGACTGCGAGACCAAGGTCGTCGACAACGCGCTCTGCAGGATCAAGCAGAAGATCAAGAAAGAGTGCGCTCTCACCGCCGAGGCCACCGGCTAGAGGCGACCGCGCACCCGCTCTACAGGCTCCATCAAAGGATATCCGTTATCGCGCTGCACGCTCCGCACCTCACGCAGCCCGCCGCAAGTACGCCCTTTCTCGACAGGCCGGATGATTCGATTATCCCCGCCGCCGCTTCGTAGGTGGATAGCATGTAGCTGGCGGAGGGCGGCGCGCACGAGCCCATTGGCGTCCCCGGTATCGGCCTCAGCGGCAGCACGTAGGGAAAGACGCCGAGAGAAGTGAGCAGGTGGCACCCTTCGAGCACGCTGGCGGCCGGCTCGCCCAGCCCGACTATGATGAAGCACGCGACCTGCCCCTCGCCCATCGCTTCGACCGCGCGCCCCCAGGCCGCCCTGTAACGGTCCGGCCCCAGCGCCGCCTTGCCTGGCGCGACTCTTGCGAGCGTGTCCTCGTCGAAGCACTCGAGATTGATGGCCGCGGAGTCCGCGGAGGAGGCCGCCCGATCTATCAGCGCAAGGTCCTCCGGGGGCTCGAACTGCACGTGGACTTCCATCCCGCCGCCGGTTGAGCGCTTGACCGCCTCGGAGCAGGACACCAGGAGCGGTATGCCGCACTCCTCGAGGTCCGTCGTGCCCGTGGTCAGCACAGCCTGGCTGAAGCCTTCATCCCATGCCGCGGCCGCTACCTCCCCAAGGTCGCCCGGGCTCTTGCGCGCGATGGTGGCGCCCGCTTTCCTGGAGAGTGATATCCCGCAGAAGAGGCATGGCTCGGCGCGCGCGCAGCTCTGTGCGACCGTCGAACCGATGCAGTCGCGACCGTGCCGCAGCGCTATCTTCTCCATCGCCACGCCGCCGGCCTTACGCGAGTAGTAAGCCGGGGGGGCTGCGACCTCGACCCGGCAGAGCTCGCTTCCGTCCCGCACCAGGACCGTGGCGGCACCACGCTCTTCAAGTGTGAATGGCGATGCCGACACGAAGGCCGCGCACGCAGGCACGGTGGCGATGAGCTCCTCGAAGAAAAGTGTTATGCCTTCGGCCGGCCCCGCTCCCCCGACCCTGCCCTTCGCATCCTCGATAGCCAGCCGGACTCCTTGCGACTGCAGCTCGACCTTCAAGCGGACGGCATCGGATGGCTCCATCAGCGGCGAGCCTCCGGTCCATCGAGCCTGACCGCGGAGTCCGGGTCGCGGTGGGCGGCGACCGCGGCCATCGCGCCGATGCACCCTCGCTCGCCCGTTACAGCGATGAGCTCGGTGTTGATGGCGGCCGCCTCGCGGGCCTCCTCGATGGTCACCATGCCGCGCTTCGCCTCTGCAGCGAAAGCTAGCGCCGCCTCCGCCGGGAGCACATGGGTGGACCATGCCATGCCGCACTCGTCGCTGAACGTCCTCTCCGACAGCAGCTCCCGCGCTCGCTCGACCGCGGCGCCCACGCCGACTGCGGGCAGGCCCAACACTGTCGCGGTGGCGCAGCAGTTGGTGGTGCGAAAGGGATTGTCCGGGAACAGCTGGACGATGGTATGAAGCAGGTAGTCCGCCAGCCCTTCGTGCTCGATGGCGTAAGCGATCTCGTTCATCGTCGACCAGGTCGCGCCGCGTGTCTCGTCGTCGGTGTCGTCCGCCGCGATGACCAGCTTTCTCCAGGCCGGCACCCTCAGTGTCGCCCTTCCCAGCCCGGCTCCCCCGCCCTCTTCGTGGACCTCGGCCGAGATCACGTTGCCGGCCATGCCCCGGCAGATCGTCGCGGCGACGCCGCCTCCCGCGAGGCCGGCGTAGGTCAACGCGACCTCGTCGCCGTCTATCCTGACCTCTTCGAGTCCCGCCCCCGCGATCCCCGGCACCAGCGAGAGCTCCCCGCGTCCCTCAGCGCAGGTGAAGATGTTGCGAGCTCCTTCCCTGCGCGCATCGAGAACCAGCGGGCTGGTCCGGGCGTAGTGGTAGACTTCCCACGCCGCCCCGCCAGTGCAGCGGCCGCGCGCGTGGAACTCGTGCAGCTCGACCAGCCGCTCGTCGTCATCCACCAGTGCGACTATGCGCTCATACGGGGTGATGTAGGGCAGGCCGCCGAACCTGTAATGGAGCTCTGCGGGCGTGAAGGTCTCGGACATTTAGTGCTCCGGGTAAGATGAATGTGTCACGCGTACCGTAACACAACGCGCGCAGCGCGGCACCGCGAAGTTGCGCACCGGCAGGCACGGTGTTACATTCACCCGAGCCTGCTCAAGCGAGGTCACGATGGACGACGAAAAACCCGAAGAAGAAGCGCGCGGCGCGGTTGCGGAGCCGGATCTCGGCGAACCGACTGCGGGCGAAGAAACGTCGCTCTCCGAGGCCGAGCTGAAGCTCCTGGAAGAGATGAGGCAGGAGGGCTGGGACGAGTCCACCTACTTCAGCAGGCTCTACGCACTCAAGGAGCTCGAGGAAGAGAAGCGCCGGGTCGTCGTCAAGCAGGCGCTCGGCAAGTTCAACTTCTTCCTTCACCTGACGGCTTTCATCACCGGCCTGGCCTACCTGCTGCTCCTGGGCATCCTCTACCGACCCGCGCTACCGTGGGTGTTCATCCCCATCGGGCTCTGGGCCATCGGTCTGGGCTACCACTTCTACAGGGCGTTCTACAAGTCGAGGAGGCCGGGCGCGATCGAAAACGTCAAGCGCCAGAAGAAGGCCAGTAAGCCGCTCGGCTGGATCGACGAGGACCCCCAACCCGCCTCCTCCGATAATGCGCCCGAGGAAGTCGACAGGAACAGCGGTAGTTGAGGCGGCTGCGCTGGAGCGTCAGCAACTGTCCCCGACGAGCTTGAGCGCCTTGAACATCTCGATACCCTCTGAGATCCCGTGCACCACCGGAATGCCGTTCAGCTCGAAGCCCTCGAGGACCATCTGGTACTTCGCCAGGTTCGGGACGTACGCGACAACCGGCTTGTCATGCCTCTTCACCACCTGCCCCAGCCGGGTGCCGACGAAAGACGTCATCATCGGCGTGTAGGGAAGGGTGAGGACGAGCGCGGCCTCGATGTCATCCTGGGCCAGCAGGTAATCCAGCGAGCGCTCGAAGTCGAGGTCCGAGGCACTGCCGGTGAGGTCGACCGGGTTGGAGACCGAGGCGATGTCCCGGATGGTCGGATCCAGCAGGGACAGGAGTTCCTTGCGCCGCAGCGATGAGAACTGCGGGATGTTGATGCCCGCGGCGTCGGCGAGGTCTGACGCGACCACGCCGTGCCCTCCGCTCGAAGAGATTATCGCGACGTTGCAGAGGTGCAGCGGGCGCCTGTAGAAGGAGAGTATCTTGCAGAACGACGTCACCTCGGACTCGGTCTCGGCCTCGAGGATGCCGCTCTGCTTGAGCGCCCCCTGGACCAGCTCGCGGTCCGCCGCCAGCGCCGCCGTGTGAGACTTCGCTGCGGACTTCCCTCGCTCGCTCTTCCCTCCCGAGTAGACGACGATGGGCTTGTCGGGAGTCACCTCGCGCGCCGACTCGATGAAGCGGCGGACGCCTTCGTCTATGCCCTCGATGTAGAAGCACAGGGTGTCGGTGTCGTCGCGCGCGGCGAAGTGGAGCAGCAGGTCCTCCTCGCTCACCATCGCCTTGTTGCCCATGCTGACCGCCACGCTCAGCCCAAGGCCGACCTCGTGAAAGGAGGTCATGATCTGGTCGACCAGGAACGCGCCGCTCTGGCTGGCCACGGCCGTTCTCCCCATCACCGGCAGCACGGTCCGCTCCGGCGGCAGGAAGAAGGTGTCGACCGCCGGCGGCGCGTACACGCCGAAGCAGTTGGGGCCGATGAGGGTGATGGAAGCTTTCTCGCAGATCTCGACCAGGCGGTCCTGCAGCTCGCGGCCCTCCGGACCCATTTCCGCGAACCCTCCGGAGATCACCACCATCGTCTCCACACCTGCATCGGCGCACTCCCGCGCCACGTCGGGCACCACGCGCGCCTTGACCGCGACCACGGCCATTTCCACCTTCTCCGGCACCTCGGCGAGCGACCGGTACACCGGCCGCTTGTCGATCTCTCCACCCTTGGGGTTGACCGCGAAGACCTCGCAGTCGTAGCCGTAGAAGTTCTTGTTGTAGATGATGTTGGCAGGATGGAACATGTTGGTGGTCGATACACCGACAACAGCCACCGTGCGCGGGTTGAACGCCCTGGCGAGATCCTTCTCCTCCAACTCTCCCTCCTTGCCCTCTCAACCACCTATTCGAGCCTGCGCGCCCTTATCCCTCAGGATGCGCATCTGTTGTCTGGTATTCTCGAATATGTTATACCTCAAGAACCGAAACGGCGAAGGAAACAATGGAGATCGGATGAACCTCGCTATGATCTTCGGGCTTGGCCCTCTGGAGCTCCTTATCATCCTGGCGGTCATAGTTATTCTCTTCCTGCCGGCGCTCATACCCAAGTTCGCCAAGCGCCTGGGCGAGACGTTCGGCATGGTCAAACATATGGCAGGAAAGAGCGTGGAAGAGGAGCCCGACGAGCCCCCGGAAGAAAAATAGCCCGCAGCCTCACGGGCCGTTTTCGAGAGGCCGCCTCAATCCTGAAAAACTCCGGACTGTTTTGTGCTTGGCGAGCGGTTATCTGTCCCCCACACCCTGTTATATAATCCTTTTCGTGTGACCGATCCCGGTCTTTCGGGGGCGGCATCTATCGCGTCCAAAGGAGGACACCGATGAGCAACGACCTTTTCCAGCCCGAGCACGACGTCTTCCGCCAGTCGATCCTCGAGTTTATCGAGAAGGAGCTGGCGGCGAACGCCGACGAGTGGGAGGAGGCGGGAGAGGTCCCGCGCGAGGCGTTCCAGAAGATGGGCAGCCTGGGCTACCTGGGGATGCGCTACCCCGAGAAGTACGGCGGGGGTGACGACGTCCTGGCCGAGGCCATCCTGCACGAGTCGATGGGGACCGCCAGGTCCGGAGGCATCGGGGCCGACATCGGCGCACACGTCGCCATCGCGATGCCCCACATCCTCCACTACGGCACGGAGGAGCAGAAGGAGAAGTACCTGATCCCCGGCATCAAGGGTGACTGGATCGGCTGCCTGGCCATCACCGAGCCCGACGCCGGCAGCGACGTCGCGGCCATCAAGACCCGGGCGGACAAAGACGGGGACAACTACATCGTCAACGGGTCCAAGACGTTCATCACCAACGGCGCGCGGTGCGACTTCATGGTGCTCGCGGCCAAGACGGACACCACCAAGGGGTACGGCGGGATCTCGATGTTCGTGGTCGACACCACCACGCCGGGCTTCGAGGTCACGCGCAAGCTCGATAAGCTGGGATGGCGGGCTTCGAGCACCGGCGAGCTCGCGTTCACCGACATGGTCATCCCCGGCGACGCCCTCCTCGGCGAGATCAACCGGGGCTTCTATCAGATCATGGGGATGTTCGCCTGGGAGCGCCTCACGCTCTCACTCGGCTCGGTGGGCGGTTCGCAGCAGGCGGTCGACAAAGCCCTCGAGTACGCGAAGCAGCGCCAGGCCTTCGGGCAGCCCATCGCGAACTTCCAGGTGATCGCCCACTACTTCGCCGACATGCAGACCAAGATCGCCGCGGGCCGGGCCCTCACCTATCACGCGCTCAAGCTCTACGTCGACGGGGGGAACCCGATCAAGGAAGTCTCCATGGCCAAGCTGTTCTGCGCGCAGATGTCCTGTGAGGTCATCAATACCTGCCTGCAGATCTACGGCGGCTACGGCTTCATGGAGGAGTACGACATCGCGAGAGCCTACCGGGACATCCGGCTGATGCCGATCGGCGGTGGCACCGACGAGGTCATGAAGGAGATCATCTCCCGCATGATGGGCCTGGGCTAAGCCAGGTGCCCGCGGCTCCGATCTTCACCTACCGGCCCGAGAGCCACAAATGGCCGGCCCCTGCCAACAGCTACCTGATGAAGGACGCCAGCGGTGGGATACTGATAGACGCGGGCTGTGGTTTCGAGGAGTGCTACCTCAAGATAAAGGCCTTCCTGGCCGAGAACGGCCTTGCGCCTTCCGACATCCACACGGTGGTGCTCTCGCACGCGCACCCGGACCACATGGGCGCCATGCCGTTCCTGCTCCAGGAGTCATCCCCGCGAATAATTATTCACACACTGGAGGCGCCTCTGGCGCGCGAGAACGAGCTGCTCAACGCGACTTTCGACATCGACCACATTAAGAAGTACTATGGCAATCGGCTGGGGGGCGCGGAGCCCGTGGGCATAAACGAGTACTTCAGTGCTCTCTGCCCCATGGGCCCGGCAACCGCCACTGATACCGTCGTGGACGGCGACGTCCTCGAGCTCGCTGGCAGACGCTTCGAGGTGGTGCACACGCCCGGGCATGCTCCCGGCCACGTCTGCCTGTACGACAGCGAGAACAGGGTACTCCTTTCAGGGGACGTCGTGGGAGCGGTGGTGGCCTGGTACTGCCCCTCGGGAGGCGGCGCGCGTGGTTACCTGCAGAGCCTGGAAAGGATAGCGGCGCTGGACGCGTCCATCATCCTGCCCTCCCACGGAGGCGAGATCACGGATGTCGCTGGAGCCATCTCCGAGACTCGCTCTTTCATACTGGCCCGAGAAGCAAGGACAATAGAGTTGCTGGACTCCGGCGAGATGTCTCTGCTGGACCTGACCGACGATCTCTTCGCGGGCGCGGCTCGGATGTTCCCCGGCCTGCAGATAACGGACAGCCACCTGCAGAAGCTCGAGGAAGACGGCCTGGTGGTCCGCAGGGAAACGGATAGCATGGATTTTTTCAGTCTCCTGAAACCGGGACGGGCGTGAAGCGGCGGGCACGCGGCGCGTGCTCATTCAACCGCTGCGCCCCTGAAGTCGATAATCCGGGAGAGGAGGGGTGATGAAGAAGACGACCTACCTTTGGAGGTTCCTGGGGAGTCTCACGCGTTTTATCGCGATCGTGCTCGTGGCCTTCGCGATGTCCCTTGCCCTTCTTCTCATCGCCCAACGCATCTTCGCCCCGTTCCACGTCGTGGTGAGCAACTCGATGTCCCCCAAGATCAAGACCGGGGACGCCGTGGTCGTGAAAGATATCGATCCCGCCAACGTCCAGCTGGGCCAGATCGTGATCTTCCACGACCCCGAGGACAGGAGCAACTACGTCATCCACCGGGTGGTTGGGATCGAGGACATCGCCGGCGTGAAGTTCTACTCCACCAAGGGGGACAACAACCCCGTGCCCGACAACTGGAAGATATCGATGGGCGAGGTGGTGGGCGGTGTCTCTGTGACGCTGCCGGGCTTCGGCCAGTTCCTGGACTTCATCTCGACCGCGAAGGGTTACGTGTCCTGCATTGTGATCCCGGCCATCGCCTCGCTCCTCATCGTGACGCTGCTGGGCTTCATCGAGAAGCTCGTCGCCCTGAGCAAGAGGAACGAACCCAGCCTGCAGGTTCCACCGACAGCCACTTAGCTCGGTATACCTTCGCCATCGGTCGCTCGCGGACTCAAGGCCCTCGGAGAAGGTATACCTCGCCATACTGAACTCGTAGGCGCAGCGCCAAATGCAACACAAGGGGTCTGACCCGCGCGAAGCCATGTTTCAACCATCATCGATCACACGCCAGGAATCATTTCTACTGGTCGGCAGTCATCTTAGGCTATATGCAGCAGGAGATATCAAAGAAAAGGCCCCGGCTTCCCGGGGCCTTTTAGCATCATGTCTTCAGCCGGGACCTAGGGCGTGTACCCCACCAC
>PMJJ01000069.1 GCA_003157385.1 Actinomycetota bacterium
CGGCAACATGGAGCTGCACCTCGACCGCAAGCTGGCCGACAAGCGCATCTTCCCGGCCATCGACATCGAGAAGTCCGGCACCCGCAAGGAGGAGCTGATCCTCGACCCGGCGGAGGCGACCAACGTCTGGAAGCTTCGCAGGGTGCTGCACGCGCTCGACCCCAGCGCGGCGATCGAGATCCTCATCGACGGGATCAAGCAGACCAAGAGCAACCAGCAGTTCCTGGCGCAGGTCAAGGAGCCGCGGTAGCCAGAACGCAAAAATGCAGAATTGGTGCCAGGCACCATCTTTTCGTTTTTCGCGGTAGAGGGATCGCTTGTCCGGGTTATGCCCCTGTGCTAACATCAGTGAGCAATCCCGGACACACGAATTGGGGGATGACGTTGAAGAAAGACATACATCCGGAGTACATGGACACCAAGGTGACCTGCTCCTGCGGTGACACGTTCATGACCAGGTCGACAAAGCCCGAGCTGCACGTCGAGATATGCTCCCAGTGCCATCCGTTCTACACCGGAAAGCAGAAGCTTGTCGACTCCGGAGGCCGGGTGGAGCGCTTCCAGAAGCGCTTCCAGTCACACCTCGACGTCAAGGAAAGCAAGACCAGGAAGAGGTGAGGGGCTCAGGCGCCTCACATCCCACGGACGTAGACGTGCCCTCCGATAAGCCACAGGCGGAACTCCAGGTAGGCGGCCAGGCCGTCATCGAAGGCGTAGTCATGCGCACCGCCGACCGGTGGGCGCTCGCGGTACGCAGGCCCGGCGGAGACATGTTCGTCACGGTCAACCCGATCCTCACCATCGCACAGAAGCACCCTCGCTGGAACAAGTTCCCGCTTCGCGGCATCTTCGCGCTGGCGGACTCTCTCATCATCGGCGTCAAGGCGTTGTCGATCAGCGGCGGTGTGGCGCTCGAGGAGACCGCTCAGGAGGGTGACGGAGAGGCCGTCGAGCAGCGGGAAGAAGACAGGCCCGACAGCGAAACCTCTCCGCATGAAAAGGAGACGAAGTCCATCGGGGGCCTGCCCATCGCGATATCCATGCTGTTCGCCCTGGTGCTGTTCCTGGGACTCTTCATCGTCTTCCCCGCCTGGATCGCCAAGCAGTTCGACTCCTCGGTCCACAACGTCGTGGTCTACAACCTCATCGAGGGCGGGATCAGGATCGCGATATTCGTGCTCTACCTGGCGGCGATGGACCTGATGCCCGACGTGCGCCGGGTCTTTCAGTACCACGGCGCGGAGCACAAGGTGGTTCACGCCTACGAGTCCGGCGAGCCCCTCACCCCGGAGGCCGCTTCGAAGTTCTCAACGGCACACATGCGCTGCGGCACCGCGTTCCTGCTCATCGTGTTCGTGCTGAGCATACTGGTCTTCTCGTTTATGGGGAGGCCGGCGCTTTGGCTGAGGGTGCTGGAGCGGCTGGCCATCATCCCGTTTGTGGCGGCATTTGCCTATGAGATAATCAAGTTCGCCGGCAGGCACGAGGACTCCAGGGTGATGAAGGTAGTCATGTCGCCGGGCCTGCTGCTGCAGAAGCTCACGACCAGGCAGCCGGACGAATCGCAGCTGGAGGTGGCGATCGTTTCGCTGGAGGCGGCGCTGGACGCGAGTGCGACGGCTGCGGCGGCCGACGGCTGAACCAGGTAATGGAGTGGTCATGTTCGAGAGGCTCGAGCTGCTCAAGCAGCGCTTCGATGAACTCAATAACAAGATGGCGGACCCGCAGGTCATGTCCGACCAGAAGACGTACCGCGAGCTCGTTCGTGAGCGCTCGTCGCTCGAGGAAGTCGTATCCCAGTACGACCGGTATGTGGAGCTCGAGCGGCAGCAGGCCGATGCGCGCGAGCTGCTGGCCGAAGAGAAGGACCCGGAGATGGCGGAGTTCCTCGGCACCGAGGTGTCCACGCTCGAGGACGCGCTGTCCGCGCAGCGCGAAAAGCTCAAGGTGCTGCTGCTGCCGGCCGACGAGATGGCCGGCCGCGACGTCATCGCGGAGATCCGCGCGGGCACCGGCGGCGACGAGGCCGCGCTCTTTGCGGGCGACCTGTTCCGCATGTACTCGCGCTACGCGGAGAACCACCGCTGGAAACTGGAGCAGCTCTCATCGAGCCCTTCGGACATGGGCGGCTTCAAGGAGATCATCTTCTCGGTCAAGGGAAGGGACGCCTGGCAGCGGATGAAGTTCGAGTCGGGCGTGCACCGGGTGCAGCGCGTGCCGGCGACGGAGTCCGGCGGACGCATCCACACTTCCACCGCCACCGTGGCGGTGCTTCCCGAGGCCGACGACGTCGAAGTCACCGTGGGCCCCGCCGACCTCAAGATAGACGTCTTCCGCTCGACAGGTCCGGGCGGCCAGTCGGTCAACACCACAGACTCCGCGGTCCGTGTCACGCACAAGCCGAGTGGCCTGGTCGTCACCTGCCAGGACGAGAAGTCCCAGCTGCAGAACAAGGAGAAGGCGCTGCGCATCCTCAAGGCCAGGCTGCTGGACGCGGCCAGGCACAAGCAGCAGCAGGAGGAGGCCGAGCAGCGCCGCAGCCAGGTGGGCACCGGCGAGCGCAGCGAAAAGATACGCACCTACAACTTCCCCCAGGGGCGCGTGACCGACCACCGGATCGGCCTGAGCGTCCACAAGCTTCAGCAGATCCTCGAGGGAGACCTCGACGACGTCACCGACGCGCTGATCGAGGACGAGAAGGCGAGAGCCCTCAAGGGAGCCAGCCCGTGAACCTTGTGGAGTATCTCGCAAGGGCGACCGAATACCTCGACCGCCAGGGCGTCGACTCGCCCCGCCTGAACGCGGAGGTCATGCTCTCTTCGATGCTCGGCATCACGCGCCTGGAGATCTACACCAACTTCGACAAGCCACTATCCGAGGAGCGCGCCGGCGCCTACAAGGACATGCTCGTCAAGCGGGCCAGGGGCTGTCCTCTGCAGCACATCACCGGCGAGACCGGGTTTCGCGGCCTCGTGCTCGAGGTAAAACCCGGCGTGTTCATACCGCGGCCGGAGACGGAGGTGCTGGTCGAGAAGGCACTGGAGGTACTGCCTGTCGACGAGCCCGCGCGGGTGCTCGACCTCGGCTCAGGGTGCGGCAACATCGCGGTAAGCGTGACCGCGGAGTTGCCCGGGTCCACCGTCATCGCTGTCGACATCGACGATGCAGCGGTCAGTCTGACACGCTCCAACGCCGACAGATGTGGTGTGTCCGGCAGGGTGAAGGTGCTCTCGGGCGATCTCTACGGCCCCCTGGAAGCCGGGGATGTCTTCGACCTGGTGATATCCAACCCGCCGTACGTGCCCGATGGCGCGCGCGATTCGCTGCCCGCCGAGGTCAGGGATTTCGATCCAGAGGGCGCGCTGTTCGCGGGAGGAGAAGGCCTGGACGTGATCAGGCGCATCGTCGCCGGCGCCCCCGGCTGCCTGCCGGACGGCGGGTGGCTGGCCCTGGAGGTGGATGAGAGCCACGCGGGGCAGGTCCGCTCCATGCTCGAGGCCGACGGCTGGACCGAAGTAGAGGTCTTCGAGGACATGGCCGCTCGCCCCAGGGTCGTCCGTGCGAGGTGGCTCGAACGATGAAGTGGAGGATCGCCACCACCCAGGATGGATTCTCACCGGAGGAGGTCGAGCGCTGCACGCGAGCCCTGAGAGCCGCCCGGACGGGCATCATACCGACCGACACGGTCTACGGGATCGCGGCGCTCGCGACCGACCCCGACGCGGTCTCGCGCATCCTCGAGATCAAGGAGAGGCCGCCGGACAAGCCGCTGCCGGTGCAGGCCGACAGCCTCGAGAGCGCGGCGCGTCTGGCCGCCTTCGATGACCCCATCGCCTGGGCGCTGGCGAGGAGTTTCTGGCCGGGCGCGCTGACGCTGGTCCTGAAGCGGCGCGGGCGGCTGGAGCTGCCATTCCAGGACGACGACACTATCGGCATCAGGGTCCCAGCCAGCGCGTTCTGCCGCGCCCTTGCTGGCGAGGCCGGTTTCCTGGTCGTCCCCAGCGCGAACCCGCCCGGGATGGCCTCGCCCGTGGAACCCTCGGTAATAGACCGCCGTATGATCGACGCCGCGGACTTCATGGTCGACGCTGGTCCCTGTCCCGGCGGCGTGGAGTCGACGGTGGTGAGCCTCCTCGACGGCATCAAGGTGCTGCGGGAGGGAGCCATACCGGCAGAGACGATCATGCGCGCCGTCCGGCGCGCGGCAGGTGAGGAGTCCGATTGATCGGCCAGAGCGACGGCGACCGGGCTCCACTGAGGATTCTGTTCGTCTGCTTCGGCAACATATGCCGCAGCCCGATGGCCGAGGGGCTGGCGAGGGACCTCGCGACACGGCAGTATCCGGACAACGCGTCCCTGCTCCAGTTCTCATCGGCCGGGGTCGGGGCCCAGAACGGCAACCCGCCCACTGAAGAGGCGGTGCTCGCGATGGCCGAGCGCGGCATCGACATCGCGTCTCACCGGGCCAGGAGGGCGACCCCCGACGTAGTGGGAGCCTGCGACCTGGTGCTCACCATGGAGGAACGACAGAGGCTATGGCTCCTGGAGTCGAGAGCGGAGACGCCCGCTCTTGTCCATCTAAAGCTCTCTGAGGCCGCCAGGGAGAGCCTCAAAGAGGGCACGGCGCAGAGGGAACCGTTGGAGAGCGCCTCCAGCGCCTGGTGCTCCTTGACGCGGAGATCGATCGGGAAGGCCTCTGGACCATGCCCGATCACGAGTACGATGTCCCCCCGATCCTATCGGCCTGTCCGTGGACGGATATCTCACTGTGGCGGCCCGCCTCCAGGTGAGCCTCGCCGACCTTTTGCGCGCCCTTCTGCCATAGCCGCACGGCTCCTCAGGCGTTCCATTATCCATATGTTAGAATCTGCTCGTAGCGCCGGACGGCCGACAATCAACAGCGTGGGTCTTGCGCCGGTTGACCTGATAGCTGGCTTCGTGGCTGGTGAAGAAAATGGACGACAATCTCATAATCGCAATCGGCAGCGACCACGCCGGCTTCAAGCTGAAGGAAGCCCTGCGCGGGGAGCTCGCCTCCAAGGGGTTGGAGGTCAAGGACGTCGGGGCCTACTCCGAGGAGTCCTGCGACTATCCCGACATAGCGCTGGCCGTCGCCGAGTCGGTGAGCCAGGGGGCTGCCGACAGGGGAGTGCTGGTCTGCGGCACGGGAGCCGGGATGACGATGGCCGCGAACAAAGTCCCGGGGATCCGGGCCGTCACCTGCAACGAGCCATACACCGCCGAGTATTGCCGGCTGCACAACGACGCCAACGTGCTTTCGATGGGCTCGCGCCTCATCGACGTCGCCGACGCGATGAACATCCTGGAGGTGTTCCTGTCGACCGGCTTCGAAGGGGCCAGCGAGGCCGGAGCGCGGCACCTGCGGCGCATAGAGAAGATCCGCGATATTGAGCGCAAGTACGGGAAGGAGAGCTGAATTGGAACGTGAGGAGCGCGCTTCGGCGCTGTCCAGCTTCGACCCCGAAGTGTTCTCGTCAATCGCCGACGAGCTCAGCCGCGAGCAGCGCAAGATCAACCTCATAGCCAGCGAGAACTACGCTTCTCCAGCCGTGCTCGAGGCGCAGGGCTCGGTGCTCACCAACAAATATGCCGAGGGTTACCCGGGCAAGAGGTACTACTCCGGCTGCGAGTCGGTCGACGAGGCCGAGATCATAGCGATCCAGCGGGCCAGGAAGCTCTTCGGCTGCGAGCACGCGAACGTCCAGCCGCACGCGGGCGCGCCGGCCAACATGGCCGTCTACCAGGCCGCCATCAAGCCCGGCGAGACGCTGATGGCGATGGACCTGCGATGCGGCGGCCACCTCACCCACGGCTCGACCGCCAACTTTTCGGGCATACTCTACCGGGTCGTCCACTACGGGCTGGACCGCAAGACCGAGGTGTTGGACTACGACGCCATCGCCGAGATCGCGAGAGTGGAGAAGCCCCGGATAATCGTCGCGGGAGGCAGCTCGTATCCCAGGAAGATAGATTTCGCGGCTTTCCGCGAGATCGCCGACGAGGTCGGCGCGGCCCTGATGGTGGACATGGCCCACTTCGGCGGACTGGTGGTCGGCGGCGTCCACCCCGATCCCGTGCCCCACGCGGATTACGTGACGGGCACCACGCACAAGACGCTGCGCGGCCCCCGAGGAGGTTTCATCCTTACGCGCGCCGAGAACTGCGAGCGCATCGACGCGGCCGTCTTCCCCGGAACGCAGGGCGGGCCCCTCATGCACGTCATCGCNNGCCAAGGCCGTCTGCTTCAAGGAGGCCATGGAGCCCTCCTTCAAGACCTACGCGGAGACGATCGTCGCCAACGCCAGCGCGCTGGCCGCCAAGCTGGACTCGGAGGGCTTCAGGATAGTCTCCGGAGGGACCGAGACGCACCTGTTCCTCGTCGACCTGCGGCCGGTCGGCATATCCGGCCACCAGGCGCAGGACGTCCTGGACTCGGTGGACATCAACACCAACATGAACGAGATACCGTACGACCCCACCCCGCCGACGGTGACCAGCGGCATCAGGATCGGGACGCCCGCGGTGACCACCCGCGGCATGCGGCCCGACGACATGGACCTGCTCGGCAGCCTCATCTCCCGGGCTCTCAAGAGCCCCGGCGATGAGTCGGTGCTGAAAGACGTCAGGGGCCAGGTGGCCGAGCTGTCGGTCCGCTTCCCCATCTACCAGTAAGGTCGCGCACAGGCCCGCTGTCGTCCGGCCGCAGGGGTCATCCGCGCGGGAGCGAATCACAATATATTGCCGAAAACCGTTGTGGTAGACTAAATCAGAATCTGCCTTCGAGGCCTTCGGGCAGGTCTTACCATTGTGTCCCTGGAGCAGTGCCTGTCCGGGGCGGGAGTGCGAGTGAGCGACGAGATAGAGCAAGCAGCACGGCTAATAAGAGAGTCGGAGATGGTGATCGCCCTTACGGGTGCGGGCATCTCTACCGAGTCGGGCATCCCCGACTTCAGGTCGCCGGGCGGTCTCTGGACCAGGTACGACCCCATGATCTATGCGACCTTCGAGTCGTTCGTCAATGACCCCAGCCGTTTCTGGGAGATGGCGGCGGACCTCAACCCGCTTCTGGAGAACGCGCAGCCCAACCCGGCCCACCTGGCGCTCGGGGAGATGGAGACGCTCGGCAAGTGCGAGGCGGTCATAACTCAGAACATCGACAACCTGCACCAGCGCGCCGGCTCGACCGACGTCCTGGAGCTGCACGGCACTTTCCGCACCGGCACCTGCCTTCAGTGCGGGACCGCGCATGACTACCACGAGCTGAAGGAATCGGCGGACTCCGGTAAGGTGCCCGAGTGCAAGAACTGCGGCGGGCCGATCAAGCCGGACGTGGTGCTCTTCGGGGAGCCCCTGAACGCGCCGGTGCTGCACCGCGCCGTGGAGATGGCGACCAACTGTGACCTGATGCTGGTCATCGGGTGCGGCCTGGAGGTCTTCCCGGCCGCGTCCCTGCCGACCTACGCCCACAGAAACCATGGGAAGCTCGTTTTCATAAACGTGGCATCCACAGCATACGACGACCTTGCGGACCTGATAATCCTCGAGCAGGCGGGCATCGNNGTCAGACTGAGAGGAGCGACATGCCTTTCGTCGGACAGCAGAACGTCGAGGACTTCAGTAAGCGGCTCGAGGAGCTGCGAAAGTCAGGAGGCCGGGGGCTGCGCGAGAAGCTGAAGGGCGGCTTCACCAAGAAGCGCATAGCCCTGCTGATAATCCTGCTGCTGATCGTGATCTTCTTTGTGATCATCGTGCCGTTCGCGAAGTTCTACGTGGACGCACTGTGGTACAACCACCTCGGATTCCAGAACCTGTTCTACAAGACGTTAGTGGCCAAGATCCTGTCAGTGGTCGTGTTCGGCTTCATCTTCTTCCTGCTCCTGTACGGGAACATATTCCTGGCGCGCAAGATCTCGCCGGAGCAGGAGTTCAAGCTCGAGGGGTCGCCGCTCGAACCGATAATCAACAAGGCCAAGGGCGCCTGGAAGAAGACCGTGGGCGTCGGGCTGGTCATCTTCGCCCTGGTAGCCGCGTTCATCTCGGGCCTGGGGTGGGGAGGAAAGTGGGACCAGATCCTCAAGTGGATGAACCACGCCTCCTTCGCCAAGACGGACCCGGTGTTTCACAAGAACATCGCCTACTACGTGTTCTCCTACCCGTTCCATCGCTCCCTGACGGACTGGCTCATCGGGACGCTCCTGTTCGTGCTGGTGGTGACCGCGGTGGTCTACATCTTCGAGGGAGGCATCCGACTCAAGGCCGGCTGGGACGCGTTCGCCCCGCACGTGCTGGCGCACCTCTCGGTGATACTGGCGTTCATCTTCGTCATCAAGGCGTACTCCTATCGGCTAAACATGTACGAGCTGCTGTTCTCCAAGGACGGGGTCGTGTTCGGGGTAGGCTACACCGACAGCCACGCGAGAATACCGGCATTGTGGATAATGCTGGTCATCGCGCTGGGGATCGCTGTCATCCTGCTCATCAACATCAAGTTCAAGAGCTGGCTGCTGCCGGTCATCGGGGTTGGCGCGCTGCTCGTCGCGGCGTTGCTGGTAGGCACCATCTACCCGGCCATCATCCAGACCTATGTGGTGAAGCCGGCCGAGCAGAGCAAAGAGAGGCAGTATCTCGAGCGGAACATACAAGGCACCCGCGACGGCTACAAGGTCGCCGCGGTGACTCCCACGCCATATCCGGCCGACTTCACCCTGAACGCCCAGGCGATCCAGAGGAACCAGGCCACCATCAAGAACATCCGCCTGTGGGACCCCAAGACGCTGTTGGCGTCGTTCCAGCAGCTGCAGTCGATCAGGCAGTACTACGCGTTCAACAACGTCGGTGTGGACCGGTACAACGTGAACGGCCAGTACCGCCAGACCATGATCGCGGCCAGAAACATGGTGCAGTCGCAGCTCCCGTCGAGCGCCCGCACCTGGGTCAACAACACCCTGGTGTACACGCACGGCTACGGAGCCGTCGTATCGCCGTCGAACGACGTCACCAGCGAAGGTAACCCCAACTTCATTGTGAGCAACATCCCGCCGGTGGGGACGACGAACATCCAGGTGAAGCAGTCGGGCCTCTACTTCTCGGAGACGACGGACAACTACGTCGTGACGAACACGTCGCAGCCTGAGTTCGACTACCCACAGGGAGAAAAGGAAGTCCATGCGCCTTACGGCGGACACGGGGGAGTGAAGGTCAACTCGATCTGGCGCAAGCTCCTGTTCTCCATCAGCTTCGGCGACGTCAACCTGCTCTTCAGCGGGCAGGTGACCGACAATTCCCAGGTGATGTACTACAGGGACATCCAGTCGCGCCTCTCCAAGTGCGCCCCGTTCCTCAAGCAGGACCAGGACCCGTACCTGGTCGTCTCCGATTCCGGCAAGCTGTACTGGATAGTGGATTGCTACGCGACGACCGACAAGTACCCGTACTCGGAGCCTACGGAGGGCATGGGTAACTACGTGAGGAACTCGGTGAAGGCGGTGATCGACGCCTTCAACGGCGACGTCTCGCTCTACGTGGTCGACCCGGCGGACCCGGTGGTCGCCACATACCGCAAGATATTCCCGCATATCTTCAAGCCCTTCTCGCAGATGCCGCCGGACCTGGTCAGGCACATCCGCTACCCCGAGGACTTCTTCGTGGCGCAGACCAACATACTGCGGACGTTCCACATGACCAACCCGGACACCTACTACAACCGCGAAGACCAGTGGGACTTCCCCAACGCCGAGATAGACGGCCAGCAGCAGCCGATGCCTCCCTACTACGTCATCATGAGGCTGCCCGGCTCCGTCGGCGAAGAGATGGTGTTGATGATACCCTTTGTGCCGCACGGCAAGCAGAACATGACGGCGTGGATCGCGGCGCGGATGGATCCGGGCCACTACGGGGAACTGGTGACGTTCACATTCCCGTCGGGCAAGCTCATCTACGGCCCTGAACAGATCCAGTCGCGGATCGAGGCCGATCCCAACATATCGCAGCAGCTGTCGCTGTGGAGACAGGCCGGTTCGCAGGTGATAACCGGGAACCTGCTGGTGATACCGATCCAGGGATCCCTCATCTACGTCGAGCCGCTGTACCTGCAGTCGACGTCGACGCAGATCCCTCAGGTCAAGCGGGTGGTCGTGGTCTACAACCAGCAGGTGGTCATGGCGGACACCCTGGACGCGGCGATCGCCACGATATTCGGGGGCGCGCCGGCGCCCGGGCAGACGCCACAGGTCACGCCCCAGACGTCCACGCTGGCGGCCAAGGCACTCGACCTGTACAACAGGGCGGTGACCGCACAGAAGAACGGGGACTGGGCGACCTACGGGGACCTGCTCAACCAGTTGAACGCCGTGCTCAAGCAGCTGGCGCAGCCCTCGCAATAGCGTCGCTGACGGAAGAGACATAAAGAGGCGGGACTCATGTCCCGCCTCTTTACTTATTGATTGAGATGCAGGGCTAGATCACACGCAGCATCCTCGCGAAGTCGAGGTAACCCTTCAGGATCAACCTCGTCCAGCCCGCGTTGAACTCGTAGGTCATATAGCAGCTGCCGTGCGCCTTCTCGATGCACTCCCTCGCGCGTACCACGAAGTCCTCGAGCTCCTCCGACTCGGCCATGTATTCGCAGGCGGCGCGGTTCAGCTCGACGGTGATATCCGGGTTGGCCAGGGCGCCCTCGGAGACAAAGAATCGGCGGCCGATCTTCTCGCCCTTGATGTCGCGCCCCTCGACCGTCGCCTGC
This sequence comes from Actinomycetota bacterium, assembly GCA_003157385.1. Lineage (GTDB taxonomy): Bacteria > Actinomycetota > Geothermincolia > Fen-727 > Anoxymicrobiaceae > FEN-680. The sequence goes on from PMJJ01000069.1 coordinate 10,763, forward strand.
AGGCATGCCCCGTCTTTCAATGGTTCCACCAGCCTGGACCCGGGGTAGTTGGCGAAGACCTCTTCGAAGAGGTCGATCACGTCTTTCTTCTTCTTGGCCATGTTCTCCCGTTCGTTCGGACCCCTATATTCTAACCACTTTCTGGCTCATGCTGCGGCCGTTCACCTCAACCAGTACATAGTTGTGATAGCTGTCGAGCCCCATGAGGGGCGCCCCGGCTCCACCGGTTATGGTAATGCGAAGTCCGTCCTCGGTCTCCTGCTGGTAGGTGTGGACGTGTCCGCAGAAGAGCTCCTCGGCTCCACCCGCTTTCAGCACCGGCACGAGCTGCTCATTGGCGTCGATGCCGGCTATCTGTTCACTGGTGGCCTTGGCCGAATAGGGGAACATCGGAGGGACGTGCGCGACGGCGATTATGTGTTCGAAGCCTTTTGCGCCCGCCGCCTTGAGGTCCGCGGAAGCCCACTGGCGCTCGGCGGGGTAGAAGCCGAGGCTGGGAGTGCTGTTGTCTATCAACAGGAAGTGAGTGTTCTTGAAGTCAAAGGAACTGTGAGGAGGACCCACGTACCTGCCGTAGCCTGTCTCGACCGGCATCGTCGCGACGTCGTGGTTGCCGGGGACGCTGTAGAACCTGACCCCGCTGGCCCGCATGGTGTCCATGAAGTTGGTGAACTCGGTCGCCGTCCCGCTTCCGGTGAGGTCCCCGGCGACGATCAGGAAATCGACCGACTTCGCCGCCGCCAGCACCTTGTCGAACACCTCGTAGTTGTTCTGGGGATCTCCGCACACTATGAACTTGAAGCTGGCCTGGCTGCCGGACGACGTGCCACGCGCGGCCGTCGTCGGCGGGGTAGTGACGCTGCCGCCGGATCCGCAGCCGGACAGCAAAGCCGCCGTGCATAAGAGCAGGAAGATTGCGGCCGTCGCGGCAGACCTCCTGATGTGAAACCGTCGTTTTTGCATGACAAGAATATTACTTCAAATCAGGAGCGGAGGGGCCGGTAGTCTCAAAGAGACGGCTTGTTGAACCTGGTGATGCCCGAGAGGTCACTGCGGCTCGACAGGCGGGACACCTTCACGACGTCGCCGGTCTGCGGCGCCTGAATGAACATGTCATTGCCCAGGTACATGCCGACGTGGTGTGGCGGCATCCCGAAGTAGACCAGGTCACCGGGGCGTGCCTGCTGCAGCGTTATCTTGATGCCCATGTTGAACTGCATCGCGGCGTTGTGAGGCAGGTCTATCCCGAAAAGCTTGTAGACGTACATGGTGAGACCCGAGCAATCGAAACAGATCTTGTGCTCGCCCGTAGGGCACTCACCGGGTCCGGCGCCGGCCCAGTGGTAAGGCACACCGAGGTACCGCATGGCGGTCTTGGCCAGTCCGGAATCAGGCGCCGAGAGAAGAGACTGCTCGGCCTGCTGGTTGAGAACTTCATCGCTGGCGCGCTGGGCCGCCTGCTGGTCGGCCAGCATCTTCTGGATGTCCTGGTTGAGGCCGTTGAGCACGTTGCGCCTCTCGGCCAGCTTCACCTGGATCTCGGCCTTCTTGGCTTCCTCCTGCTCGAAGAGCCCCATCTGCTGACGTTTCTGCTCGCTCAGCTGATCCTCTACGAGCTGAACGGAGTCTCGGGTGCTCTTAATGCGCTCGATGAGGTTGGCGTCTTCCTTGGCGATACGAGAGATGTAGTCGGCGCGCTCCAGGAAATCGGCGAAATCCCTGGTGCCCAGAAGCACCTCGAACATCGAGGTCCTGCCCTGCATGTACATGTTGGCTGCACGCTGGTTGAGCATGCCGCGTCGCTTGGCCAGGGATTGCTTGATCTCGTAGAGCCGCTTCTCGTTTGCGTCGACCTTGGCCGAGATGGCGTCCAGATCCACCTTGACGCTGTTGTAGGCCTCGGCCGCGACCCCCATCTCCTGGTCGAGGGAATCTATCTCGTGCGCGACCTCGGCCGCCTGCTGGCTCTTGGAGGCGACATCGCCGGCCGGCTGTGCGTGCAAACCTATGGGCGCCGTGAGCAGGAGCAGGATCAGGGCTGCCATCGCCACCGTTATGAGGTTCTTTGCAGTTCTGAAACGCTTCTTCATCATCCGCCTGTATCTGCTCCGCCGGGGGCAAAGGTCTGCCTTTTGCTTTAAACGCTTAGACGCACCCCGCGTCCAATTCAACCACCAGCAACCTACTATTATCCGCTTTTTTCATAGTTACGGTCAACACTTATTGTTAATTATAGTGTTTAATAACTCCAACAGTGAACGTCAGGTAATTATTGTTATTTATGTTATGTATTGTCATCTATTGATAATCATTCCCCCCGGCGCCGCACTTATACGCGGCCCTGCTCAGTTGAAATCCTGAACCGGGAGGAACACAATAGAGTCGATAAAACCGATGCGGGGTGGAGCAGTCTGGAAGCTCGCTGGGCTCATAACCCAGAGGTCGCCGGTTCAAATCCGGCCCCCGCTACCAGCTAGGTCAATAGGTGTACCTAGCTGCACGGTACTAGATTTTCCTGAGATCGAGCGTAAGCCCCGAGAACTTTCCCGCACCCGATGCTTGCTGCCCAATACATCAACATAGGAACGGGCGGGGCTGACCTGAGCTCCAGCTTTTTCCTCCCCAAGATCGTCGGGTGGGGCCGGGCGGCGGAGATGTGCATGACGGGTGAGAGGATCCCCGCCGACGAGGCTTACCGCATCGGCCTGGTCAACCACATCCACACCCGCGAGGACCTCCTGCCCGCCGCGAAGGCCATGGCCGCGGTCATGTGCTCCAAGAACAAGCTTGGCCTGCGCCTCACCAAGGACGCGTTCAACGAAGCGCTCAACGGCCTGTCCCTCGAAGACGCGAACCGCATGGAGGACCGCAATCAGGCTCTCATCATCACGAACGGAATCACCGAGGGGATGAAAGAACTTGGCTAACACAGGAGGGATCCCGTCAGGCACAGGTGTCACCTGCGACTATTTCATT
>PMJJ01000090.1:0-25511 GCA_003157385.1 Actinomycetota bacterium
AGGCGGTTGTCGCGGACGTCGGCCTTTTCCGCCATTATGAGCACCTCGTCGAAGAGCCTGTCGACGGGCTCGCAGAGCGGCTCGAGGGCGGCCAGGGCCCTGGCGAAGTCCAGCACTGAGAGCGCGGAAGTGACATCAGCCTCCGATAATCGCATCAGGCCGAACACCTCGCGCTCGACCGGCTCGGCCAGCAGCGCCTCCGATATATCGCCCGCCTCGTGGTCGCGCGAGAGGTTCGCGCAGCGCTCGTACGCCGTGAAGAGGCGCGCCAACAGGCCGTCCTCTCTTGCGGCGTCCAGGGCAGCGAGCCTCCTCGATGCCGAGAGCGGCACGTCCCAGTCGACGGCCAGGACGGCCTCGACCAGGTCGTAGCGGTTGCCGGCCTCGGTGAAGTGCACCCGCTCGCGGCTGGTGAAGAAGTCTTTGAACGCGGCCTCGGCGTCATCGGACCAGCTGAACCCGTGCGCCTCCGACTCGAGCTCCGCCGCCGAGGCTCTCACCAGGCGGCTCACCGAGAACGGGAAGCCGTGCTCCACGAGGATCAGCACCACCCCCACCGCCTGCCTCCTCAGCGCGTAGGGGTCCTCGGAGCCTGTCGGTATGTGACCCAGCCCGAAAGACGCGGCCATGTTGTCGGCCTTCTCGGCGATCGAGAGCAGCGCGCCCTCGGTGGACTGTGGCAGCGCGTCCCCGATCCGCCGAGGCAGGTACTGCTCGCCGACGGCTCTGGCCACACGCTCGTCCTCGCCGGTCTTTGCGGCGTAGATCGCGCCGACTGTTCCCTGCAGGGCGGGGAACTCGATGACCATGTGCGTCACCAGGTCACACTTGGCAAGCATCGCGGCGCGGCCTGCCCGCACGGCCAGCTCCGCGTCGGCGCCGAGGTCGTCGCATTCTTTTTCGACCAGGCGCGCCAGCCTGCGAGACTTCTCGGCCATGCTGCCCAGCTCGGACTGGTAGACCACGTGCTCCAGGTCCTCTAGCCTGTCGGCCAGAAGCCGTTTGAGGTCCTCGTCGTAGAAAAACTCCGCGTCGGCCAGGCGCGCGGCAAGCACCCGCTCGTGGCCTCTCTTGATGATGTCGTCCTTAGCCTTGTCGCCGTTGTGGACCGCGAGGAAGCCCGCCGACAGCGAGCCGTCTTTTGTTTCCACCGGGAAATATCTCTGGTGCGATTCCATCGCGTGGACCAGCACCTCGCGCGGCAGGCGCAGGTATCGCTCGTCGAACGAGCCGAGCACCACGCCTGGCCACTCGACCAGCTGCACGACCTCCTCGAGCACCTCGTCGTCCAGCACCGGCACCGACGAGACCGCGGCGCAGATCGACTCCGCGGCTCGGATTATCTCGGCCAGGCGGGTGCGGTGGTCAGCGATGACGAACGCCTCTTTGAGTGCGTGCTCGTAGGAGCGCGGCGCGTCTATCGAAAGCGCGCCCGGCGACAGGTAGCGGTGACCCTGGGTAATCCTCGAGGACTTCAGCCCGGCGTACTCGAACGCGATCACCTTCTGGCGCAGCAGCGCCACCAGCCAGCGAACCGGCCTGGAGAACCTTTCCTCGCGGCTCCCCCAGCGCATCGACTTGGTGAACCTCAGCGAGCCCACCAGCTCGGAGAACAGACCCGGCAGTATATCCTCCACCTCGTCGCCCTCGGTCTCGGTCACGGCGACTATGCGGCCACCCTTGTCTGTCTCCTCCACCCTCAGCTCGTCAGGCACTATTCCCTGCGCCCGGGCGAAGCCCAGCGCCGCCTTGGTCCAGTTGCCGTCAGCGTCCTTCGCCGCCGCCAGCGGCGGGCCTGCCTTGCGCGTCACCTGACCGGAGGCCCTGTCCGCCAGGCCGCGGACCGTCACGGCGAGCCGCCTCGGCGTAGCGAGAGTCCATATCTCATCGTGGGAGAGCCGCGCCTTCACCAGGAGGTCGCGCATGTTGCGCTCCAACTGGGCCAGCGCGTCGTAGACGGCGGACGAGGGCAGCTCCTCTGTGCCTATCTCGAGAAGGAGGTCAGGCATCGCTGCGCGCCCCCTCTCCCCAGGCGCCCAGCAGAGGGTAGTCCTCCGCCTCGCGCCATTTCATGAACAGCTGCGCGCAGCCACGCGCGAGCGCCCTGACCCTGCCGATGAACCCGGTGCGCTCGGTCACGCTGATGGCGCCGCGGGAGTCCAGCAGGTTGAAGATGTGCGAGCACTTCAGGCAGGCGTCGTAGGCCGGCTGCAGCAGCCCCTTGGCGATGAGGCCTTTGCTCTCGGCTTCGAAGTCGGAGAACAGCCTGTAGAGCAGCGCCGTGTCGGCTTCCTCGAAGTTGTATCTGGACCACTCGACCTCCGACTGCCGGTACAGCTCGCCGTAGGAGACCTCTTCGTTCCAGGCGACGTCGAAGATGTTGTCCACGTTCTGCACATACATCGAGATGCGCTCGAGGCCGTAGGTTATCTCAGCGGAGACCGGGCGGCAGTCGAACCCGCCGGCCTGCTGGAAGTAGGTGAACTGGGTGATCTCCATCCCGTCCAGCCAGACCTCCCAACCCAGCCCCCAGGCGCCGAGAGTCGGCGACTCCCAGTCGTCCTCGACGAAGCGGATGTCGTGGTCGGCGGGGTCGATGCCCAGGCCGTAGAGGCTCTGAAGATACAGGTTGATGATGTCCGGCGGCGACGGCTTGGAGATGACCTGGAACTGGAAGTGCTTGCCCACGCGGTTGGGGTTCTCCCCGTAGCGCGCGTCGGTGGGGCGCCTGGAGGGCTGAACGTAGGCCGTCCTCCACGGCTCGGGTCCCAGGCACCTGAGCAGCGTCGCGGGATGGAACGTGCCGGCTCCCACCTCGAGGTCGTAGGGCTGCGCCAGGACGTGGCCGCGCTCGGACCAGTATTTCTCCAGCGATAGTATTATCTGCTGCAGGGTCAGCGGCATCCGGGCTCCACTCTACTTGATGATTAACCTGGCCAGGAACGGATAAAGGCCGAAGCCAATAACCCCGGCCAGCAACGCATATTCTAACCCCTTGCGCCAGTAAAGGTAACCCAGCAGCGTGACCAGCGAAATGGCCAGGAAGCCGGCGCCTATCGCGCTCAACCGGGGGCTGATCCCGCCTGCCGTGCTTATCCAGTAGATGTAGCCGAAGCAGATGACGGTGGCCCCGATTATCGCCGCCCAGTGGGGCTCGAGGCGCAGCTTCTCGTGGTACTTCGCGAACACCCACACCAGCACGCTCACCACCAGGAACGTGAACAGTATCTCGTTGCCGACCGCGATGTTGATGTAGGACAGCGCGTACTTCCAGGCAGCGATCTTCTTGAAGTCGGCTCCCTTGATGAAGCCGAGTGACTTGGTGATCCACGTCGCGATCAGCGGCAGCGCCACTGCGGCCAGGCCGAAGGGGATGGACCAGGCAAAGAGGTCGCCGAAGTCAGAGGACGTGGCCTCGCTCATCGCGGCCTTGTCCAGGAAGGGAGTACCGAGGTCAGTCCGTCTCTGCACGTTGAGCGCCAGGAAGGCGAACAGCGCCGACTGGATGAACAGGAACAGCGCCTGGTAGAGAAGGAAGTCCGAGAACGTGGGTTTCTTGGGCGCGACGGGCTTATCGCTGGCGTGCGTCTTCTGCTCGGCAGCGGTCTTGTACTTCTGCTGGAACTTCTGGACGTCGGTGGGGTAGCTCTTCTTGGCCGCCGCGTAGGAAGTGTTGGCGTCCTGGATGGCGAGCGGGTACTGGACCAGGGCGGAGATGGCGACGACCACCAGAAGGATGAGATACACCTTCATCTCGAGGGTGCCCTTCTTCACCAGGTTGAAGTTCGGCTGCGGCTGCGGCTCCGCCTTGGCCTTCGCGCCCGGCTTGTCGCCGGCGGCCTTCGCAGTCGGCTTGCCGGCGGCGGCCTTCCCGGGAGCACCTTTGCCGGACGTAGCCGGCGCGGCCCTCACCGGCCCCTTCTTTGCCGGCTTCTCCTCGGGTGGTTTGCCCTTCGCGTAGCTGGGCTTACGCGCTCCCGGTTGAGGTTTTTTCTTCTTTTTCTTGGCCATTACGGGTAGTTACCTCGATTCAGTTTCCGCCTATTCTATAATAGATGGATAAGTCTGGCGCCCGGCTGGATGGAACTTCCCGGCTCACAGCCGTACAAACAGGAGGAGGCAGCATGTTCGATTTCCTCATGACCAAGGAACAGAAGGAGCTCCAGGAGGAGGTCCGTGATTTCACCCGCTCCATCGACCGGCAGTACCTGCTGGACATGGACGCCGAGAAGATACAGTTCCCCAAGGAGATCCTGCTGGAGGCGGCCAGGCGCAATCTGCTCGGCCTGCGGTTCCCAAAGGAGTACGGCGGCCGCGGCCTGGGCTGGGTCGAGGAATGCATAGCGATCGAGGAGGTCGCGACCCTGGGAATACCGCCCGCCTGCCTGTACTCGCTGGTCTCCATCGTGGGTGAGTGCACCAACGAGTTCGGCAACAAGGAGCAGAAGGAGAGGTACCTGGCGCCGACGTGCGCGGCCAGGAAGTTCTGCTCCGAGGCGCTGACCGAGCCGAGGGGCGGCTCCGACTTCTTCGGCGCCACCACAACCGCCGTGAAGGATGACGGCAGCTACGTGCTGAACGGCCAGAAGCGGTTCATCGTCGGCGCCGAGGGCTCCGACTACTTCATGGCCTACGCCAAGACCGACACGGAAGGCCCGCCGCGCGACAGCCTCTCCTGCTTCCTGGTCGACCGCGACGACAGCATCGAGGTGCGCCACGTCTACGGGTTGATGGGGGCACGCGGAGGAGGCACCGGCCGAGTCATGTTCCACGACACCAGGGTGCCCGCTGAGAACATCGTCGGCGCCCAGGGCGACGGCGGCAAGATCTTCTACCGGATGATGATCCCCGAGCGCCTCACCTCCGCCGCCGGATCGCTCGGGGGGGCGCGCGCCGCCATCGAGGTCGCGGCCAGGTACACCACCAAGAGGAAGGCGTTCGGTCAGCAGATCAAGAACTTCCAGGCCGTGTCCTTCAAGATCGCCGAGGCGCAGACGGAACTCGACGCCGCCCGCGCCCTGGTGTACGCAACCGCCAGCGCCATCGACAGCGGGCAGGTCAGCGCGGGAAGGCTGCGCCGGATGGTCTCGGAGTCCAAGAAGTTCTCGACCGAGATGGCCTGGCACGTGGTGAACCACGCGATGCAGGCCATGGGCGGGATAGCCTACACCAACGTCTACCCCATCGAGCGTATGCTCCGCGACACCAGGCTCATCATGATCTGGACCGGTACTAACGAGATCATGAACCTGATCATCCAGCACGAGCTCTACAAAGAACTAGGGGCGGAAGTGAAGGCCGCCGGCCGGGACACGGAGTTCGATGCTCCCGAGGCCTACAATGACGAAGAAAAGATATACGAATAGTAAGATCTGAGGTGTGGCGGGGGCAGCTCATTTGCTCGCTGTCTCCGCATTTGTGTTCGGCAGATACTCTGAATCTCTCGATGCTAGGAAGGCTGCGCAAACGCCCTGCCCCGTCACTTTCACGCGGAATTCCGTCGGATAACCTTCCATTGATATCACCTTGATTCATAGAGTCCCGGGGCCACGGCCCTTCACTGGGGAAGGAAACGGACTGAGATCGCCGTGCCGATACCCAAAACGCGTTCCGGCGCGGTGATCGTATCGAATCCGTCGATGGCCTTCAGCTTGTGTTGGAAAGCGCCGACGGCGACTAGAACGCAGGTAAAACAAAGCGCCACCGGTGACAGGCACCGGTGGCGCTTCTTTCTGGTGTGCTGAGAGGATCTAGGTCTTAGCCGGGAACGGGTTGACGTTCGACGGGGTGGTGAAGACTATCTTCTCGTTGAAGTTGCTGAACGTCACCGACTGATCCAGGCCGACGTTGTCGCCCGGCTCCGCATAACCCTGCTTGATCAGGTCAGTGTTTGCCTTGATGGTTATCGAAACGTCCTCCCTCTTGAAGAAGCTGTTGCTCTTGAGCACGTAGAAGTCGAGCACTATCTTGGCGGCGGCCAGGTCATCGACCGTCCTGGTCTGGTTGCCGCTGGAGTCCTTCAAGAGATCGGTGATGATTGGGAGCTTCACGAATTCCTTCATGTCCGGCTCGGCCTGGAGGTGGTAGCACGCCTCGCCCTGGACGTTGGTGTCGCCCAGTTTCTTGATGCTCTTGAACGACTTGATGTACTGCGAGACCGACAGGAACTGGGTCGCCGGTTGCGTCGCCTGGACCGACGGCGGAACCTCGTACCAGTTGCCCGCCAGCTGCCAGTACTGCTTGTCGCCGATCTGCAGCTTGGTCACCATTACCCCACTCACCAGCTCGGTCTTGACCTTGGAGTTCTGGGTCTTGAGGTCGATGTCGCCCTCAGACTTCTGCACGTAGTTCTGGGGCTGTACCTTGCCCTGTGCCAGCGGCGCGCGCGGCAGCTTCTGAGTCGACTCGGACACGAAGTGGACCGTCACCAAGTCGTTGTCAGCCTTGGTGGCGTCCTTCATTATCTGCTCGGCGCTCGGGCCGAAGCACCCGGGCAGCGTGAGCACCAGCGCAAGCGCCAGTGGCACGAGCAGCAGAAGCACCAGTAACTTCTTCATCTGTCACCTCACGTTGAAATGGTTTCGCAAACGGGTTCCGTAGCGTCAGGCCTGTCCGACTACCAGTGATTATAACGATGGTAACTGTCACGAGATACCCCGCTCGACAGGTCTAACAACCTCCGTTGTCGTAAAATACATCGGGTGGCCGCGCACTGGTCGCCTGTGTTTACGACGAGTCCCCGAACGGAACGGTTTCACTTGGATGGATATGCGGGCAAACTCCTCAACCTGAACCTGAGCGACGGCTCCGGCAAGGAGTTCGTCATCCCCGAGGAGATAGTACAGAAGTATATCGGCGGCAAGGGCCTGGGAGTGTGGCTGCTCTACAAGGGCCTGGAGCCGCACGTCGACCCCTTTTCGTCCGACAACGTCATCCTGCTCATGACCGGTCCGCTAACCGGGCTGGGCATTCCCGCCGTCAACCACCTGTCGATATGCACCAAGTCGCCGCTTTCGGGCACCATTGTCGGGGCCTCGCTGGGGGGCGACTTCGCCGCCAGGCTCAAGTCGTGCGGCTACGACGGGGTCATCCTGCGCGGGCGCTCCCCCCGCCCGGTCATCGTCGACATCACCGAGGGACGCTGGAAGATCCGGGACGCGGGAAAGCTGTGGGGGACCAACGTGGTCCAGGCCCAGGAGCTGCTGGAGAGTCGCGTGGCGAGCGTGATGTGCATCGGTCCGGCCGGCGAGAACATGGTCAGGTACGCCACCATCGTCTCCGGGGAGCACACCGCCCAGAGGGGCGGGACGGGCGCGGTGCTGGGCTCGAAGCTGGTCAAAGCTATCAGGGTGGGCGGCTCGTTCGACGTACCGGTCTTCGACCGTGAGAGGCTCGACAGGCCGTCGGATTCTATCAAGGAGCGGCTCAGGACCTCCGACTCCTACCCCAAGTACGGCGCCGCCGGAAACCTCGCGATCGCCAACGAGAAGGGCGTGCTGCCGACGCGCAACTTCACCACGGGCTCGTTTGACGGCATCCAGAAGATCAGCGGCGACGCGCTGCGCTCACAGATAAGGCGCAAGGCCCTCAACTGCCAGGGTTGCCCTGTCGACTGCACCACCGAGATGAAGCTGAACACCAGATCAGGGACCGTGCGCGTGAAAGGCCCCGGCTACCAGCCGCTCACGATGCTGGGCAGCAACCTGATGATCGACGACCTCGAGACTATAGTCCGCAACAACTACCTCTGCTACCTGCTGGGGCTCGACCCCATTAGCGCGGGCGGCACTATAGCCCTTGCCATGGACCTGGCGGACAGGGCCCGCATGGATCTTCCGATAAGCTTTGGCAGCGGCAAGGAGATCGGGCCGCTGCTCAGGCTCATCGCGACCAGGAAAGGGCCGGGTGACGAGCTCGCGGACGGCGCGACCAGCCTTATCCTCAAGTACGGCTTCTCCGACCTGGCGATGGTGGTGAAGGGACTCGAGCTTCCCGGGTACGACCCGCGCGGCGCCTGGGGCCAGGGGCTTGCATACGCTACCTGCCCTGCCGGGGGGAGCCACATCTCCTCGATGATGGTCTCGACCGAGGCGCTGGGAAAGCCGGTGGCTATCCCGGGTCCCCGCGGAGCCGGCAAGATAAAGCTGACGATCTTCGCCCAGAACATGTTCTCGGCGCTCGACTGCATGGTGGCGTGCAACCGGGCTTCGTACTGCCTACTCACGGTGCCCGACTGGATCGCGCACCTTCCCCCCTGGGTGATCGGGTTCTTCACCGGACGGATGCCCAACATATCGTCCGCCACGATAAACCTGGACGATTACCACCGAGCGCTCGCTTTCGCGACGGGTGTCCACTACAACAGGCGCGCCTTCTTGAGGGCCGGCGAGAGGACGTTCACGCTGGAGAGGCTCTTCAACCTTCGCGAGGGCCTGACGAGCAAGGACGACAGCCTTCCCCTGCGTTTCATCGGCGAGCCCTTCAGGGAAGGGCCGATGGCGGGCAAGGTCGTGCCATTGACCAGGATGCTGCTGCGGTACTACCGGCTCCGGGGCTGGAACGAGGTCGGGATACCGACCGAGCAGGAGCTCAAGAGGCTCGCGATCGACGAACGCCCCTAATATCCAGGTCCTTTCCACTCGCTTTTCTACTTCGCGCATACCTGGGGACAGGTACTTTCGACTTGTTCTTCCAGCCGTCAATCTATGAGCGGAACAACCGGTAGAAAAACAACTAGAAAGTACCTGTCCCCATCTGCTGCGTACCTGCCCACCCTAGATGGCGCCGAACTTGCGGATGCGCCTGTTGTACTCCGCTATCGCTTCCATCAGGTGCTCTTTGCGGAAGTCGGGCCAGGTGACCGGCGTGAAGTACAGCTCCGCGTAGGCGATCTCCCAGAGCAGAAAGTTGCTGATCCTCGACTCGCCGGCGGTCCTGATCATGAGGTCGTAGTCCACGACGTCGGGCACGTACAGGTGCTTGCTTATCGTCTTCTCGTTGATCGAGCCGGGCTTCTGCTTTCCCGCGGCGATCTCCTCGCCGATCGCGCGCATCGCGTCCACCAGCTCGGCGCGCCCGCCGTAGTTGAAGGCGACGTTCAGCTTCATGCCGGTGTTGCGGCCGGTTGTCGACTCCGATTCGGCCATCTTTCTCTGCAGCGCCTTGGGGGTGCGCTCCCGCCGGCCGATGAACCTAATCTTGACGTTGTTGGAGTCGAACTCCGCCACGCGCCGGTCCAAGAGCTCCCGGTTGAAGTTCATCAGGAACCGGACCTCGTCGGTGGGCCTCTTCCAGTTCTCGGTGGAGAACGCGTACAGCGTCATCGCCTCGAGGCCCAGCTCGGCCCCGGCGAGCACGGCTGCAGTGACCGCCTTCTCGCCCTCGCGGTGCCCCTCTATCCTCGGCAGACCGCGCTGAGTCGCCCAGCGGCCGTTGCCGTCCATGATTATCGCGATCCTTTTGGGGATCTCGAGCGCGTTCGCATCCGCCATCGCTCTAACCTCCGATCCTGGGCGCCGGCATCGCTTTCGCCACCCGGTGAGACCTGAACTCTCTCTCCATCCAGTGCTCGAGGACCCTGCTCATCAGCGCCCTGATCTCGGGCCCCGCGTCGTCGGCGAGCTCCGGCGGCCACTCCCCCAGCCTGTTCGAAGACATCCAGGTGAGCATCCCGGAGGCCTGAGGGCTGAGTTTCACCAGGCGCCCCGAGGACGCCGAGCCGGCCGACCTGCACCTCTCGCACACTATCCCGCCGAGCGCGAGCGAGAACCAGACCTCTTCGCCCGGCTCGCCCGCACATGAGGCGCACCGGGTCACCATCAGCTCGAAGCCCGCCTCCGCCATGACCTTGAACTGGAACGTCGCCAGCACCACACCGGCGCGCGCCGGGTACTGCTTCAGCAGTTGCAGGCCCAGCAGGAGCAGCTCGAAAAGCCGGGGGACAGGCTCGCCCTCCTCGGTGATGCTGTCCACCAGCTCCGCCATGGCCGAGCCCGCCACGAAAAGGTCGAGGTCGTCGCGCACCTCCTGGAAGGAGTTGATGATCTCGGCCTGCTTCACCGTGTCCATGCTGCGCCCCCGATGCAGGAACAGCCGGGCGTGCGTCAGCGGCTCGACCCTCGCGCCGAACCTGCTGGAGGTCTTGCGCACCCCTTTTCCCACGGCCGAGCGCTTGCCGTTCTCGCGCGTCAGTATGCGCAGTATCTTGTCCGACTCACCCAGCCGGTAAGTCCTCAGCACGATGCCCTCATCCTTGAACTCCGGCCGGCCGCGGGCCATTCGGCTCTCCGAACGCGCCGCCCGGTTCCGGTGTGCCTCGGTCTGCTCAGCTGTTGGCACGGATGAAATCCTCCGTGATCTCCGGGGCCGCGCTGGTGCCGATCCTGTTGGCGCCGGCGTCGAGCATCGCCTTCGCGTCGCTCCAGGTGCGTATGCCGCCGGCCGCCTTGACACCCATCCCGTTGCCGACCACCTTGCGCATCAGCTTGACGTCTTCGACAGTAGCCCCGCTGGGCCCGAGCCCGGTCGCCGTCTTGACGTAGTCCATGCCCGCCTCCTTCGCCAGGCGGCAGGCCTCCTTCTTCTGCTTCTCATTGAGGTAAGGCGTCTCGAGGATCAGTTTGACGGGCACGTGAGGAGCGACCCGCAGCCTCTCCCAGTCGCGCACCCCGCTGGTGACCGCGATGATGTCCTCCTCGACGATGTCCCACTCGCCCGAGACCGCGGCCGATATGTTCATGACCATGTCGATCTCGCACGCGCCCTCGTCGAGGGCCAGGAGCGCCTCGGCCACCTTTACCTCCGGAGCGGCATAGCCGTAGGGGAACGACACCGGGACGCCCACGCCGACCTCACTCGCGCCCAGCATCCCGTCCGCCAGCGGCACGTAGCAGGGTGGGAGAAACACGTTGCGGAAGCCCCACTTCCTAGCCATCGCGATGAAGGCCGTGAAGTCGTCAATCGTCTTCTCGGGTTTCAGTAGCGTGAAGTCGATCAGCTGCAGAAGCGTCGTCGTGGTGAGCGAGCCGGTATCGACCGGTCCGTAGTCCTCCCGCGTGCCGTCGTCGGTACTGTCGTTCATATCGTCCTCCTCGAATGTGGGTTGTTTATCCTATGAGCAGCCTTCCGATGCAAAGGTATATCGCGAGGCTCATCACGTCCATCGTCGTGCCCAGCATAGGGCCGGATATCGTGCTGGGGTCGCGCCGCATCGCCTTGAGAGCTATAGGGAGCGCGCAGCCCATGAAGGCGGCCGCCACCACCGTCAGCGCCAGCGACAGCCCCACCGATATTCCCACTGACGGGGTCAGGTGGAACGCGAACGCGATGCCGGCCACCACCGCTCCGGTCGCCAGGCCGACCAGCACACCCCATGCCATCTCGCCGGACACCGCCCGCAGCGCGGACCGCTTCAGCGGCGCGCCGGTCGAGAGCCTGTGCCCCATGATGGTGGAGGACTGCACCGCTATGTTGCCTCCCATCGTCACCAGCAAAGGGATGAAAAATATCAGCACCACAAACCTGCTGAACAGCGGGGAGTAGAGCTTGAGGATACCACCGGCCACCAGTATCTCGACGACGACGGCCACGATGAACCACGGCAGTCGCCGGCCCAGGTTGGCGAGCAGGCCACCGGCAGCGGCCTCCTCCTCCAGCCCGGTCGCCCCGGCGAAGCGCATGATGTCTTCCTCGGCCTCGTCGCTGAACACGTCCATGACGTCGTCGACCGTGACTATGCCCAGCATCTTCTCCCTGTCATCAACCACGGGAACCGCCAGGAGGTCGTACTTGCTGATGACCTCGGCGACCTCCTCCTGGTCCTGCTCCGGGCTCACGGTCATCACGTCTCCCGAGAGCAGCTCCCCCACCCGAGTATCGGGCGGTGAGATGATCAGTTCGCGCAGCGACAGCACTCCCTCGAGCAGCCCCTCCTCGGAGACCACGTACACGTAGTAGATNNGTGGTCATCAGGCCGCCGGCGGTCTCGTCTCCGTAGGCCAGCAGCGCCTGAAACTCGCCGGCCTCCTCGCGGCCGAAGAGCTGCAGCAGCCTGGCCCGCTGCGACTCCGGGACGTCGCCCAGCAGGTCGACCGCCTCGTCGACAGGCATGCGGTCCAGCAGTTCGCGCAACTCGCCGGTGCGCAGCCTGGAAGCGACCTCCACCTGGTGGGTCTCCTCCATCTCCAGCAGGGCGCGGGCGGCGACGGCGGGATCGAGGCTCACCAGTATCTCGACCTCGTCTGATGGGCGCAGCCGGGAGAGCACGTCGGCGCTGTCGGCCGCGTGCAGGTCGGACATGGTGCGGACGGCCTGGGCCAGATCGCCGCGCGCCAGCATGTCCTTGACCGTATCCAGTATTACCCTGTTGCGTTCCTCCACTGTGGTCTCCAGTCCGAGCGCTCCAACGCGCCATTGGCCGCAGCCAAGCCTGATTTTCGAAGAATGGTCGATCCGGTGCGAGCCTTCCCCCGGGCCCGCCCCGGCGTCATTGGTAGTCCAGCCTCTTGATGAACTCGGGGTTCTTCGACCAGTCCTTTTCTACCTTCACCCGGAGGTCGAGAAACACCTTGTTTCCGATAAGCGGCTCTATGTCCTGGCGCGCCCTGGTGCCTATCTCCCGTATCATGCGGCCACCCTTACCCACTATGATACCCTTCTGCGACTCTCGCTCCACATAAATGACTGCCTCGATGTCGACGATGTGGCCCTCAGGCCTCGCCTTGATGTCCTCCACCAGGACGGCGACGCTGTGAGGGACCTCGTCGCGCGTGAGCTCGAGCGCCTTCTCCCTGATCAGCTCCGCCACCAAGACATTCTCGGGCTGGTCGCTGGTCATGTCGTCGGGGAAGTACTTGGGGCCCGGTGGCAGCAAGGCTCCGATGCGCTCGACGAGCTCAGCGACTCCGGTGTCGAACTTCGAGGAGACGGGCAGCACGTCGACAAAGTGGAAAAGGTGGCGCGCGACGTCCAGCTGCGAGAGCGTCTTGTCCCCGTCAAGCAGATCGACCTTGTTGACCACGGCGATGGCCGCCGTGTCCACCTTGTCGAGCTCTCCCGCGATGAACAGGTCGCCCTTGCCGATGGTCTGAGCGCCGTCGAGCACGAACAGGATGACGTCCACGTCCCGCAGGGTGGAGAGCACCATCGCGTTCAGCTTCTCACCCAGCGCCTCTCTCGGCTTGTGGAAGCCGGGCGTATCGACGAAGACCAGCTGCGCCTCTTCGCCGGTCACCACCGCGCGGATGCGGTTGCGGGTGGTCTGTGGCTTGTCGGAGGTGATCGCCAGCTTCATGCCGGCGAGCCTATTGAGGAGGGTGGACTTGCCTACGTTGGGCCGTCCGATGATGCCGATGAATCCCGACCTGTACCCCTCTTGCGTGTCCACTCGGCCTCTCCGTATCTGCGCGGTCGCGCCGCGACTGTCCGGCGTCAGGTCCCCTGCGGGAACCTGCGCATACCGATATTGAGCAACAGGCCTACACAGAAGAAGTTCACAATGAGCGACGAACCCCCGTAGCTCATGAAGGGTAACGGTACGCCGGTGATGGGCATGATCCCCATGGTCATGCCGATGTTCACCAGGATCTGGAAGAAGAACATCACCACGATACCGGTGGCGATCATGGTCCCGAACGAATCGCGGGCGGTCACCGCTATCTTGAGCGCCCTCCATAGAAGGAGCGCGAACAGCGCCAGCAGGATCACGCCGCCAATGAAGCCGAGCTCCTCGCCCACCACCGAGAAGATGAAGTCGGTGTGGTGCTCGGGAATAAACTTGAGGTTGGTCTGCGTCCCGTTGAAAAGCCCCTTGCCGACGAGCTGACCCGAGCCGATGGCGATCTTCGACTGCATCAGGTTGTAACCGCTGTGCAGCGGGTCCATGTCCGGGTTTATGAAGACCAGCAGCCTCGTTATCTGGTAGGCCTTGAGCAACTTGAGTCCGATTGCGGCGGCCACAATCACGACGGTGCCGCCCATTAGCACGGCCATCTGCTTGAGCCTCGCCCCTCCCACCAGCAACATCCCGATCATGATCGCGAAGACCGAGAGAGTCACACCCAGGTCCGGCTCGAGGAAGATAAAGAACATCATGCCGGCGGCGATGCACACGGCCTGCAGGAACTCCTTGTTGGAGCCCATCTCCATGTGCCTGTCCGCGATGAAAGTCGCCATCACCAGTATCACGACCACCTTGGCGATCTCGGAGGGCTGCACGGGGAAGAAGCCCAGGTTGATCCAACGATGGGCTCCGCCGATGGCCGGGAAGAAGAGCACCACCAGCAGAAGCAGCAGGGTCACCGCGTAGATGATCTTCGAGTAGGGCATTATCCGGCGGTAGTCGAATGCGGCACCCAGGAACATCACCAGCATCGCGACCATCAGGAACATCAGCTGTTTCTTGAGGTAATAGGTCGATGGGTTGTCAGCGCGAGTGGCGCTGAAGATCATGAGGACGCCGAACACGCCCAGCGCTAGCGCCGCGAACAGCAGGACCTTGTCCATCTTGCGGAACGGCAGGCGCTTCATTATCTCTTTGGGGGCGCTCGAGCGCACCAGCCCCGGCGAGAACTCCGCCGAGCCGCTTACCCTTCCCATCATCTCGGCTTCACCAACCTAGTCTCCGACGCTTGGTTGTATCTGGCCCTGTGGCTTAAGGTTGAACAGCTTCTCCAGTATCCGGCGCGCCACCGGCGCGGCGCTCTCGCCGCCGTGGCCGCCCTGCTCGATCGCGACCGCCACCACGTACTTGGGGTCGCCCGCCGGCGCGAAACTGCAGAACCACGCCGTCGGCTGCTTGCCCGCGATCTCGCTGGTGCCCGTCTTGGCCGCTACGGGGATCTGCGCGACCGGGAATCCCTGGAAGGTGGCCGAAGCCGTACCCTTGCCCTGGACCACGCCCGTGAGGGCGGATATGACCGCCTGCAGCATCTGCGGGTTGAGCGACATCTCGGCGGCTGTCTCGACCGGGGCGGTCTTGGCCACCTTGCCGTCAACGGTCTGCAGGGTCTTCATCACGTGCGGCTTGATGAACTTCCCCCCGTTGGCGATGCCGGCATAGAGGTACGCCATCTGGAGCGGGGTGGTCAGTATGTCGCCCTGCCCGATGGCCATGTTGACGGTGTCGCCGGGGTACCAGACCTGGTACTGGGCATTGTTTCTGTTGAACTCCTTCTTCCACTCCGGGCTGGGTATGCGGCCGCTCATCTCGCTGGTGAGGTCGATGCCGGTGGTCTTGCCCAGCTGGAAGTCGCGCGCCCACTCCCACAGCGGCTTGCCCTGGTTCTGCGCCTGGCGCTGGTAGAACTGATAACCGAGGGTGTAGAAGACTACGTCGCACGACTGCACGATGCCGTTCACCAGGTCGATGTTGTGGTGGGTGCCCCAGCAATACTTCGGGTAGTCCTTGAAAGGCCCGGTGGTGAAGGCGTGTTCGCAGTCGAAAACGGTGTTCGGTTGGACTATGCCCTCCTGCAGAGCGCTGAGGGCGGTGACCACCTTGAAGGTCGAGCCCGGTGGGATCTCGCTCATGATCGCGCGGTTGTTCAGCGGGTACATGTTCTTGGGGTCCGTGAGGGCCTGCCAGCTCTGCTGGCTGATACCGCCGGTGAAGTCGTTGAGGTTGAACGTCGGGTAGCTCGCCATGGCGATGACCTCGCCGGTCTTGGGGTCCAGCACCACGGCGGACGCACCGGTACCCTGGTATTTCTTGGGCGAGTTCGGGTCCTGCATGGTGCGCGCGGCCTCGACCCCTGACTTGAGCGCGGCCTCGACCAGCGTCTGGACGTCCTGGTCTATGGTCAGCTGCAGGTTCTCACCGCTGTGCGGCTCGACGTTGGATATCTCGCGGATGGAGTTGCCGTTCGCGTCGACCTCGAGCTTCGTCATGCCGACCTTCCCACGCAACTCCGAGTCGTAGGTGGCCTCCACGCCGGAGAGGCCTATCTCGTCGCCGGCCTGGTAGCCCTCCTTCTTCTTCGTCTTGAGGGCCTCGGGGCTGATCTCACCCAGGTAACCAATCACGTGCGCCGCGAGGCTCCCGTACGGGTACTCGCGCACGGGCTGGGTGCCCGCGATGACCCCGGGGAACTCGCTCTGGTGCTCGTCGACGTAAGTGACAATCTCCTCGCCCACGTCGCTCTGGATCAGCACGGCCCGCTGGTTTGGCGACTGCGATTTTTCGATCTTGTTAGCGATCTGCTTCTCGCCCATCCCCAACAACTTGGATAGTCGCTGTATGACCACGTCTTTCTGATCCTGCATCTCGGCTGGGATGACAGAGATGGTGAGAGCCTGGCGGTTCATCACCAGTACCTTGCCGTTGCGGTCGAGGATGCGGCCGCGAGGGGCCTCGATTGATATCTCGCGGATGCGGTTGCCCTCGGCCTTCTTGCGGTAGTCGTTCCCCGATACTATCTGCATGAACCACAGGCGCGAGAAGAGTACGGCGAAGCCGACCAGGACGATGATGCCCAGCACCGCCAGCCGCCGCTGCAGGCTCTCCTGGGAGGCGTCGGTCCTCTTGTAGCCGGTCTCGTCCGGCTTTATCTTCAGCCCGGCTCTTTTAAGCAGCCTCATTCATCCACCACCAGACCGTGTCTATGTCTTACTGGGCTTGGTTAATATCACCGAGTCTTCCTTCGGCAGGAACTTGAACCTCCGCATGAACGGGTACACCACCAGCACGGCCAGCACGTTGTAGAGCGACTCCGCTAGCACGGCCGTTATCTTGAAGGGCGGCAAAGATTCCTGGCCCAGGACCACCATCACGACCTGGTGCGCCCCCATCTCGAATATGGTCGCCAGGAATACCAGCAAGACCGGCAGCAGTATCGAGTAGGTCATGAAGAAGTCCTTCATCATGCCTGCGCAGTACGCCGCCAGCGTCTTGGTCAGCGCGCTGACCCCCATCAGCTGGGGGCTCGCGATGTCCTGCAGCAGTCCGCCGCAGAACCCCACGACCGCTCCGGCCACCGGCCCGTCCTGAACCGCGACGACCACCGCCACCACCAGGATCAGGTCCGGCTGGACGCCCAGCAGCTTGAACTGCGGTAGCACCGATAGCTGGAGCACGAAGGCCAGCACCACTACCACCATCAGGAAGATCTGACGGTTGCGGCTCATTGCTGCTCCCTCAGGATTACCGACTCCGGCTCGGGTGTGATGACCACCAGCACCTTGTCGAGCGTCGAGAAATCGGTGTAAGGCTTAACCTCAACGTACCTGGTAAGGCCACTCGAACGGTTGGTCACTTTGGTAATCTTACCCAGTGGTATCCCCGGCGGGCAGGTGCCTCCCAGCCCACTCGTTTCGACCACGTCACCCGTCTTAAGATCGGCATCCTCTTTCATGGGCGTCAGCCTCAGAGTGCTGTCGTTCTTCCCGGCGACGATACCGGTCTCGCGCGATCTCTGGTCGCGCGCTCCTATCTCCGAGCGCGAGTCGGTGATGAGCTCAACAACTGAGGTGCGCGACCCCACCGATATGAGCCTGCCGACCAGCCCCTGGTCAGTTACTACGGACATGTACTTTTGGACGCCGCTGGCCGACCCGCGGTTTATTATCATCAGCCGTTGCCAGTTATTGGGAGACTGACCGATGATGTCGGCCCCCACAGTCTGTATCTCAGCCTGCTGCTCGGTCCAGTTCAGGAGGCGCTTGAGCTCCTCGAGGTTACTCTCCATCTCCTTGGTCTCGATGCGCTGCCTTTGCAGCTCCGCCACTTGTTTTTGTAAGTCGGCCCTCTCCTTGGCGAGCGAAGGCAGGTGGAACAGGTTGACCACCCCGTCCTTGATCGGCCGAAAGATCTTTGCGAAGGCGTTGGAGACCGGCGAGACGAGATCCAGGAAGAAGTTCTGGATCTTGTGCAGGGGACCCTTGTCGCTCTCCCTCACGTAGAGCGTCACGATAGTGACGCACAAGATGATGATGACTATGAGGATGATGCGGTTTCTATTGCTTCTAGGAGCGGCAGGCATGGCTTATCCAGCTGGCCCTTAGTGGCCGGCGGATGAAATCAACACCTTCTTCATTATGTCGAATTCTTCCAGGCACTTGCCGGAGCCCATGGCAACACAGAGCAGCGGGTCCTTGGCGGTGTGGACCGGCATCCCAGTCTCGTTGCGGATCCTCTCCTCGAGTCCGCGAAGCAGCGCGCCGCCGCCGGCGAGAATGATGCCCTCGTCCATGATGTCGCTGGCAAGCTCGGGGGGCGTCCTGTCGAGAGCGTCCTTCACTGTCTGAACGACCTGGCTGACCGGTTCCTCGATCGACTGCCTCACCTCTTCGGCCGTCACCACGACTGTCTTGGGAAGACCGGAGGCCAGGTCCCTTCCCTTGATCTCGTCTTCCAGCTCATCGTCGGAGCTCATCGCGAACGCCGACCCGATCTTGAGCTTGAGCGCCTCGGCTGTGCGCTCGCCGATCATCAGCTGGTAGTCCCGCTTGATGTAGTTGATTATGGCCTCGTCCATCTCGTCGCCACCTACCCGCAGCGACTGGCTGGTCACTATGCCGCCCAGCGATATGACAGCCACCTCGGTGGTGCCGCCGCCGATGTCCACGACCATGTTGCCGATGGGCTCGTGTATGGGTAGGCCCGCCCCGATCGCGGCGGCCATTGGCTCCTCGATGATGAACGCGGCCCGCGCGCCGGCCTGGATGGTGGCTTCCTCGACCGCCCTCTGCTCCACACCGGTTATGCCGCTGGGCACGGCCACGACGACGCGGGGTCGGGCCAGGGACCTGCGCTGGTGGACCTTCTGGATGAAGTAACGGAGCATCTTCTCGGTGACGTCGAAGTCGGCGATGACGCCGTCCTTCAGCGGCCGGATCGCCACGATGTGCGCGGGGGTGCGCCCTACCATCCGCTTGGCCTCTTCACCGACCGCGATGATCGCGTTGGTTATCGTGTTGACCGCCACCACCGACGGCTCGTTCAGGACGATGCCCTCGCCCTTGGCGTATACGAGTGTGTTTGCCGTGCCAAGGTCAACGGCCATGTCCTTGCCGAAAGACCCGGCCCCCAGCATTCTAGAGAGAAACGACAACTAGATTTTTCTCCTATTCATGACTACGCGGTGCTATCGCGCTCGTGCGGCTACTTCACGCTCAGACACCAGATTATGCACAAAAAGCCGACTAAGTCACCCGCCAATGGTAACACAACTTGACAATAATAACAGTAGTTAACAGCGACGGACATCTCGCGTCGCCAGACGCGCGATGGGAGGAGCCAAAATGATCCGCCACTCGATGCTAACGCCTCCGGGCAACTCCCTCTGGTACGTTTAGACGCTCGCGGAGCCAAAGAGGACCGCAGACGTTCCATGTAGCACGACCGGTGGCACGCAGCCTGGCCTACGCAAGTCAACGACACCACCGGCGCAAGGTTTGAGTGCCCAATGGCACGTGCGGTCAGGCTGAGGCAGCCTGCCCGAAGAAGAGCTCGATCTCCCTCTCCGCGCTCGCGGCGGAGTCGGAGCCGTGCACCAGGTTGTGCGTGACGCTGGTGGCATAAGCGCCCCTGATGGAACCGGGAGTCGCGTCGAGCGGGTCCGTAGCCCCCATGATGACCCTGACGTTCTCGATGGCGTTCTCCCCGCGGAAGAGCACCACCACCGACAGTCCGCCCGTGATGTACTCGATCAGCTCGTCGTAGAACGGCTTGCCCTTGTGTTCGGCGTAGTGGCGTCCGGCGAGCTCCTCCGTTATCCGCATACCCTGCATCTTCTCGATCCTGTAGCCCTTGCGCTCTATCCTTACCAGGATCTCCCCGACCAGGCCGCGCTCGACCCCGTCCGGCTTGACTATGAGAAGCGTGCTCTCTATTCCCATGATGCCTCCTTACCTGTCCTGCCTCATCTCGCGGCTCGCCTTCTGGTGCCTGAAGTAGATGCGGGCCTCAGAAACGGTGAATAGAGACCCCGTGACACACACCATCCCGGCCGGTCCGGCGAGTTTTCGCGCGAGGTCCAACGCCTTGCCGAAGTCCGCCTCGATCCTGTTTTCAATGTGGTCCATACGGCAGTAGCTGCCAAGCTTGCTGGCGCTGATCACCCGGGCGCTCCTGTTCTCAGTCAGGATCAGCTCGTCGGCGACGGCGCCCAGTATCCTCAGTATCCCGCGTGCGTCCTTGTCCGCCAGTATCGACACCACGATGACCAGCCGGTCGTAATCGAACTCGTCGGACAGCGACATCGCCAGCCTGTCGGCGCCCAGCACGTTGTGCGCGCCGTCGGCCACCACCATCGGGTTCCCCGAGAGGATGTCCAGACGCCCGGGCACGCGGCTCCTGGCGAGTGCGCGGCGGAAGGCATCCGCGTCGGTGCGCTCCCTGGGGTCGGTATAGGCCTGGGAAGCCGCTATGGCGCAGGCGGCGTTGATGGCCTGGTGCTTGCCCAGCAGCGGCAGCTTGATGTCCTTGAAGTCGGCGGCCTCCAGTCCCCGCACCGAGATGAGCTGCGCCGGCGGCTGGCCCTTGACCCTGTAGGGCAGCTGGTAGTCCAGCCTGAAGTCGCGGCCGAACACCTTCAGCTCCGCCCCGACCTCCTGGCACCGCTCGGCCAGTATCATGAGGATCTCGCGTGTCCCCTCAGCGGTAATAACCACCGCGCCCTCGTTTATGATCCCGGCCTTCTCGAACGCGATCTTCTCCCTCGTGTCGCCGAGCTCGCTGACGTGGTCCAGCTCGACGTTGGTGATGACCGCGACCTCCGAGTCCACGACGTTGGTGGAGTCCCACCGCCCGCCCATGCCCGCCTCCAGCACGGCGATGTCGACGCGCTCGCTGCGGAAGTAGTGATAGGCCAGCGCCGTCACCAGCTCGAAGTAGGTCAGCTTCTCGCCGGTCCGCTCCTCGGCCTTCTCGACCAGCGGACGGATCTCGGTCATCGCGGCGGCGAACCGGTCCACGCTTATGAGCCTGCCGTTGACGGATATCCGCTCGCGCACCGTCTCCAGGTGGGGCGAGGTGAACAGCCCCGTCTTGAAGCCACACGTCTTCAGTATCCCGGCGACCATGTCGGAGACGGACGTCTTGCCGTTGGTGCCGGTGACCTGGATGGAATCGAACTCGTTCTGAGGTCCGCCCATCTCCTCACAGGCGGCCTGGATGCGATCCAGCGATGGCTTTACGCCCAGGACGACCTTGCTGTCGAGGTAATCAACCGCTTCGGAGTATTTCAAGGGCCCATACCCCGGAGCGCTTCGATCTGCTCGTTGAGCTTCTGGCGTGTCTCGGTCAGCTCTCGCTCTTTCTCGCGCTCCTTCTCCACCACCGCCGGCGGGGCCTTGGCGATGAACCCCCCGCTTCCCAGCTTGGCCATGGCCTGCTCCAGATCGGCCTCGACCTTCGCCAGCTTGCGGCCGAGCCTGTCGATCTCTTCACACGCGTCGACGCCGCTCTCCCAGGACAGGAACGCCTCGGCGCCCTCGACCACGACCCGCATGCCGAAGCCGGCGCCCGGCACCGCGTCGGAGAACTCCACGCTCGAGAGCCCTGCCAGGCTCACCAGGTAGACCAGGTACCGCTCGAGCACCAGTTGGGACTCATCACCATCGGCCACGATCACCGCGTCGACCTTGCCGCTGGGTGGTATGCCGTGCTCCGAGCGGGCGGACCTTATGCCGCCGATCACCGACTGCAACAGACCCATCTCGCGCTCGGCTTCCTCGTCTATCGCAAAGGCGACGGCGTCGGGCCACTCGGCGACCATGATGGATTCGCCGGTCCCCGGCAGCTTCTGCCACAGCTCTTCGGTCACGAAAGGCATGAACGGGTGCATCAGGCGCAGCGCGCACTCCAACACCTTGCAGGCCACTGTCCGCGCGGCGTCCTTTTCCTGTTGGGTGCCTCGATAGAGCCTGGCCTTGATCAGCTCCAGGTACCAGTCGCAGAAGTCGCCCCAGACGAACTGGTACAGCGCCTTGCCCGCCACGCTGAAGTTGTAGAAGTCCATCCCCTCGTCGACGCGCTCGATGAGGCCGGCGAGGCGGCTCATTATCCAGCGGTCGGCGAGCTCCAGCTCCCCGGGCAGCTCGTCCGGCTGCTCGAAGCCCTCCAGGTTGCTGATGATGAGGCGGGCGGCGTTCCATATCTTGTTGACGAAGTTGCGGTTGCCCTCTATGCGCTCCTCGGCGAGGTTGATGTCGCGGCCCGGCACCGCCACCGACCCCAGGGCGAATCGCAGGGCGTCGGTCCCGTAGAGCTCGATGACGTCGAGCGGGTCGATCACGTTGCCGCTCGACTTGGACATCTTCTTGCCCTCGAAGTCGCGCACCAGCGCGGTGACGAACACGTCGCGGAAGGGGACGTCGCCCATGAAACGCAGCCCCAGCATGATCATGCGGGCGACCCAGAAGAAGATGATGTCGAACGCGGTGGTGAGCACCGAGGTCGGGTAGAACACCGACAGCGTGTCGTTCTTCTCGGGCCAGCCCATGGTCGAGAAAGGCCACAGGCCCGACGAGAACCAGGTGTCCAGCACGTCCGGGTCCTGCCGAAGGTTGGCCGATCCGCAGGAGCACGCGGTCGGCTCCTCGATCTCCACCAGCTGCTCGCCGCAGTCGTCGCAGTACCAGACAGGAATGCGGTGCCCCCACCAGAGCTGGCGCGAAATGCACCAGTCGCGGATGTTCTCCATCCAGTCAAAGTAGACCTTGGCCCAGCGCTCCGGCGTGAATTTGATGCGCCCGTCGCGGACGGCCTCGATGCCGGGCTTCGCCAGCGGCTCCATCTTCACGAACCACTGCGTCGAGAGATAGGGCTCCACCTCCGTCGAGCAGCGGTAGCAGTGCCCCACCGCGTGGAGGTGCTCCTCCACCTTTACCAGCAGGCCTTGCTTCTCCAGGTCACGGACGACCGCCTCGCGCGCCTGGTACCTGTCCAGCCCCGCGTAGGGCCCGCCGTTTTCGTTGATGGTGCCGTCGGAGTTGAGTATGTTCACCTGTTCGAGGTCGTGCCTCAGGCCGATGTCGTAGTCGTTGGGGTCGTGGGCCGGGGTGACCTTCACCGCACCGGTGCCGAACTCCGGGTCCACGAACTTGTCGGTGATCAACGGGATGCGCCGCGCGACCAGCGGGAGGATGAGCGTCCTGCCCTCCATGCCGGCGTACCTCTCGTCGGCCGGGTACACGGCGACGGCCGTGTCGCCCAGCATCGTCTCGGGGCGCGTGGTCGCCACCACTACCTCGCCCGAGCCGTCGGCGAACGGGTAGCGGACGTACCAGAGATGCCCGGTTTTATCCTCGTGCTCCACCTCGATGTCGGAGAGCGCGGTGTGGCAGCGGACGCACCAGTTGATGATGTACTTGCCGCGGTAGATGAGCCCCTCGTCGTAGAGCTCCTTGAACACGGTGCGCACGGCAAGCGAGCAGCCGGCGTCCATGGTAAACCGCTCGCGCTCCCAGTCGCAGGAGCAGCCGAGCGCCTTGAGCTGGTTGATGATGGTGCCGCCGTACTGTTCCTTCCACTCCCAGACTCGCTCGACGAACTTCTCACGGCCCATCTCGTGGCGGTCGGTGCCCTCCTTCTCGATCTGGCGCTCGACCACGTTCTGGGTCGCGATGCCGGCGTGGTCGGTGCCGGGCATCCAGAGGACCTCGTAGCCCTGCATCCTGCGCCTGCGCGCGATGATGTCCTGCAGCGTGTTATTGAGAGCATGCCCCATGTGCAGCACGCCGGTCACGTTGGGCGGCGGTATGACCTGAGAGAACGGCGGCCTCTCCGAGTCGGTCGCGGCGTGGAAGTAGCCGCGCTCCTCCCAGACCGCGTACCAGCGCTTCTCGACCTCGCGGGGTTCGTATCTCTTTGAGAGTTCCATTTCGGAGTCGGACAAAAGTTCACCAGCCTTGCTCGGACTGATTCAGATTTTACCTCATGTTACGGGCCCGCCGCGCCGCGCGCGACTATTCCGACCGGGAGGCATGAATCGCGCGCCCGAGTATCAGGAAGCTAAGAGAACAAGCCTGAGCCCGACCGCTGGTGCGCACCCGAAGCATCTGATATATCCTTGTGCTGCCGGAATAACGGTTCCAGGATCGCTAGGAGGCAGAGATGGGCGACGAAGTGCAAAGCGACGAGCGACTTCGCCATGCTGCCGAGAAGCGAGTCAATGAGGTGCTGGGCTTCCGCACCCACCTCATTACCTACCTCGCGGTCAACACGATGCTGTTCGTCATCCGGCTCGTAATCGCGCTCAGCGCCGGCGGAGGCGCGTGGTTCCCCTGATTCCTCTTCCCGCTGGTGGGCTGGGGCATCGGCATATCGTTCCACGCCTGGGGCGTGTACGGCTCCGGCGGCAACGAGGTGAAGCGGAACGCGATGGTGGAAAAGGAAATGGAGAAGATAAAGACGGAGCGGCAGTGAGGCCGGCCCGGGGAGTGAGATGCTGGAGGGCATGAGATGGCTCTGACGATAATCCTGGTGTTCTGCGTGCCGATCGCCTTCATCGTGCTGGTGTTCGTGGCCATCGGCCTGGCCGGGGCGAACACCTACCGCACAGCCAAGCGGGCCTACGCCCAGGTGAAGCCCTACATCAACGAGCTTTCCGGAGCGGCCAGCCGCGCACAGCAGAAGAGCAGCGATTTCGCGGACCGCGGCGCCGGCATCGGCAAGACTTTCGAGGAGATCGCCGGCCGCTGGGCCTTCGTGACGCAGACGATAACGGAGTCGACCAACTCACCGGTGACCAAGGCGATAGACATCGCCGGCCGCTTCATAAAGTAGACGGGGACAGGTACTTTCCACTTCTTTTTCCACTTCAGTGACACCTGGGGACAGGTACTTTCGACTTCTTTTCAACATGCTTCTGTTTAACGATCGATAAATTTGAAAAGGAGTAGAAAGTATCTGTCCCCGTCTGTTGCGGTAAGCGTGAGTGGAAAAAAGTGGAAAGTACCTGTCCCCGTTACGCGGTTTCTTCCTCTTCTTCGTCCTTGTGGACCTTCGCCTCGGCCCTCGACGTCAGTAGAGTGGGCTTGAAGTTCTCGGCAACCACCTCGCGGGTCACCACGCACTTGACTATGTCGGAGCGCGACGGCAGGTCAAACATGGTGCTGAGCAGCGACTCCTCCATGATGGCGCGCAGCCCCCTGGCGCCGGTGGAGCGCGCGAGCGCCTTCTCGGCGATCTGCTCTAGGGCGCCGTCCGTGAAGATGAGCTCGACCCCGTCGAACTCGAAGAACTTGCGGTATTGCTTGACCAGCGCGTTCTTGGGCTTGACCAGGATATCCATGAGGTGCTCCTGGTTGAGCGTGTGGAGCGTGGTCACCACCGGCAGCCTGCCCACGAACTCGGGGATGAGCCCGAACTTGAGCAGGTCCTCCGGCATGATGTTGGCCAGTATGCTTCCGAGGTCTATGTCGCCCTTGGACTTGATCTCCGCCCCGAAGCCGAGGCTCTTTTTGCCAACGCGGTCCTCGATGAGGTCCTCGACCCCCGAGAACGCCCCGCCACAGATGAAGAGGATGTTGGTGGTGTCGATCTGCAGGAACTCCTGGTGCGGGTGCTTGCG
>PMJJ01000090.1:25526-30508 GCA_003157385.1 Actinomycetota bacterium
AGCTTCAGCAGGATGTTCTCGACGTCCTCACCCACGTAGCCGGCCTCGGTGAGGCTGGTGGCGTCCGCTATCGCGAAGGGAACGTTGAGGAGCCTGGCCAGGGTCTGGGCGAGCAGCGTCTTGCCGCAGCCGGTGGGGCCCACCAGCATAATGTTGCTCTTCTGCAGCTCGACGTCATCGGGCGCGCTCGCGCCGACCTGGATACGCTTGTAGTGGTTATAGACGGCGACCGACAGGACGGTCTTGGCCCTCTCCTGCCCGATAACGTACTCGTCCAGGAACTGGTAGATCTCCTTGGGCTTGGGCAGGTTGCAGAGCTGGATCTCCGGGCTCTCGGTGAGCTCCTCCGCTATGATCTCGTTGCAGAGCTCGATGCACTCATCGCAGATGTAAACACCCGGCCCCGCGATCAGTTTTTTGACATGCCTCTGCGTCTTGCCGCAGAAGGAGCACTTCAAGAGGTCGCTTCCATCCGAGAACTTGGCCACGTCTAACCTCCGCTAGCTCGTCCGCGCCGGCGCCCGGCTACTTCCCCTCCATAACCCTGCGGGTCATGACCTTGTCGATGACCCCGTAGGTCACTGCGTCGTCGGGCACCATGATGAAGTCCCTGTCGGTGTCGTCGTGTATCTTTTCGACAGTCTGGCCCGTATGCCTCGAAAGGATGCCGTCCAGCATGTCGCGAGTGCGCAGTATCTCCTTGGCGTGGAGATCAATGTCGATGGCCTGGCCCTGCGTCCCGCCGCTGGGCTGGTGGAGCAGGACGCGCGAGTGGGGCGTCGCGAAACGCTTGCCCTTGGTCCCTGCCGCCAGCAGCACCGCGGCGCCGCTGGCCGCCTGCCCGATGCACCAGGTGGATATGTCGCAGGTGAGGTACATCATCGTGTCGTAGATCGCCAGCGTGCTGGTGACCACACCGCCCGGCGAGTTGATGTAGATGTTGATGTCCTTCTCGGGGTTCTCGCTCTCCAGGAACAGCAACTGCGCCATGATCAGGTTGGCGAAGTGGTCCTCGATCTCCTGGCCTATGAACAGGATGCGCTCCTTGAGCAGGCGCGAGTAGATATCGTACTGCCGCTCGCCCCGCGGGGTCTGCTCGACGACTATCGGTACCAGTTGCGACTTTGTGTCATCCATTATTACTCTGACTCCTCCCCGGTGCCTGTGGCACCAGTATCCTCTTCCGCCCCGGCTTTGCCTTCGTCTGCTGCATCGTCCGCGACGGTCTCTGTCTTGCTCTCTTCCGGCTCGGCTACCGGCTCGCCTTCTGCGGCCTCGGCCTCTTCGGCCTTCCCCAGCTCAACGCCTACCGCCTCGCCCTCTTCCCCGCCCCCGACCAAGGTGGCGTTCTCCACCAGCAGATCGACGGCCTTGGATAGCCTGAGGTTGGCCTTTACGTTCTGTATCCTGCCATGCTTGCGCGCATCCGCGATGACCTTCTTGGGGTCACCGCCTGCCGCGAGCGCGTTCTCCCTTATGTAATCCTCGGCCTCATCGTCGGAGACCTCGATGCCTTCCTCCGCGGCGATAGCATCCAGGATCAGCTCCGCCTTGATGCTGTCGATCACCCTTTCCCTGATAGCCTTCTCTAACTCATGACGGCTTCCCTTCAGGGCCTGGAGGTAATCGTCGAGGGTGATACCCCTCTCCGCGAGCTCCTCGGACATCTCCTCGACCTCGCCCTGGACCTGGTGCTCGACCATCGAATCGGGCACGTCGACGAACGTCGACTCCACCATGGACGCGACCACCTGCTCCTTGAGCTGGCGCTGGGCCATCATCTCCTTGATCCGGGCGATGCGGTCCCGCAGGTCCTCTTTGAACTCGTCGAGCGTCTCGAAGCTGCTGACCTCCTTGGCGAGCTCGTCGTTCATCTCCGGCAACACCTTGCGCTTGATCTCTTTGACGATGGTGCGGAAGGTGGCCGGCTTTCCGACCAGCGCCGGGTCGCCGTAGTCCGGCGGGAAAGACACCGCGATGTCCAGGATGTCGCCCTTCCTGGCACCGATGAGCTGCTCGTCAAAGCCCGGCAGGAAGTCCTCGGCGCCGATCTCGGTCATCCGGTCGGAACCCTGCTTGCCCTCCAGCGGCACGCCGTCGGAGAAGACCTTGTAGTCGAACATCACGAAGTCGCCCTTCTCGGCCGGCCGCATCTCCACCACCTCGAGGGTCGCGAAGCGGTCGCGTGCCTCGTCCATGGCCTCATTGAGGTTCTCCTCGGTGACCTCGGTGTCGGGCGCTTCGAGCTTGATGCCCTTGTAGTCCTTGACCACCACTTCGGGCTTGACGTCGACGGTGGCCTCGAAGACTATCCTGCCGCCTTCCTCGTCGCCCGCTTCGATGAGATTGATCTGGGGGTCGGACACCGGTACGATCCCCGCGTCCATCACGCCCATGACGTAGAGCGTGGGAAGGCCGTTCTTCACCGCCTCGGTCCGCACGTAGTCGGCCCCCAGGTGGCTGTCTATCACTTGCTTGGGTATCTTGCCCTTGCGAAAGCCCGGGACCTTGATCTGGGCGCCTAGGTCCTTGTAGGTCTGCTCGAGGATTTCGGTCAGGTCCTCGGGACCCGCCTCCACCTTCAGGGTCACCTCGTGCCCTTCTCCCCTTGTCACTTCGGTCTTCAGAAGACTCTCCTCCCGTCGGGGGCATACCGCGCCCGCTTCTCGGATTCCATCAAGGAAAATAATCGCACACGCGAGGTGTGCTCGGTAATGATATCTCTCTTTCTTCCGGCCGCTCAGGCCCCTCGAGCCGGCTGGTGCGAGAGGGGGGACTCGAACCCCCACGGTTCAAAGGAACCACGGGGTCCTAAGCCCCGCGCGTCTACCAATTCCGCCACTCTCGCACTGCTTTCGACCCGACAATATTGTACCACAGGGCCTGCAGCCCGAGCCGTCGGCGGATGCCCGCCTGCGCCCCGTCTTTGCGCGCAACACCGACAGGAGCGCAATTGTCTAATATAGAAGAAAATGCTAAACTTCGCTGAGTTTTTCCTTTGATGGGCCGTTAGCTCAGCAGGTAGAGCAGGGGACTCTTAATCCCAAGGTCACAGGTTCGATTCCTGTACGGCCCACCAACTACAATCCGATCACCAAGGGATTACCAGCAAGCCAAGCAATTCCAAGCGGCCGCCCGGGCCCCATCACTGAGGCGGGACCACGTGACTGGGAATCCCTCCGGGACACGATGTCGCGGGCGGCACTCCCGCCGCGACGTCGGCGCCGCCCAGCGAGTATGTGCCCGGAGCCGGGCTGGCCGGACACCTCAATACCTGCTTGAGCCACATCGGGCCGAGGGTGTCGGCAACAGGGCCGTCGCCGGGCCAGACATCATAGTAACCGTCGTAGGCGTTGATGGCGCTGTCGATGGTCCTCTGGTTCGACTGGCACTTTTTCGTCTTGGCCGAGTTCAACGTGGACAGATAGACCGGGACTGCGATGGCCATGATGACCGCAATGATGAGAAGAAGGAGCATGAACTCGATGCGCGTGAAACCGTTGTTCCCCGCGCGGACCCTTTTCATCTTCTCCACTCCATCGCGTGCACTGCACATACCCTTCTATACGCAGGGCGCTCCCCAACCCCTGCACGGGCAGACGTCGTAGTAGAATCGCCATGTCATAGGTGCTGTAACCAACCGATCGACCGGGGAGGCCTGAAACGAAAGTCATCGTCGTCGGAGCAGGAACGACCGGCCTGCTGGTCACACGCGAGCTCCGCGCGCGCGGCTTCGACGTGGCGACTCTCGAGAAGAACTCAGCTCCGGGCGGACGCATATCCGGCGCCGAGCGCGACGGCTACATCATGGACATGGGCGCGCAGTTCTTCACCAACTACTACGACACCACGTTCAAGGTCTGCCGCGACGTGGGCCTGGAGAGCGAGCTGGTCGACTACCACCTGCGCGCCGCGGCCTTCCGCGACGGCAGGCTCCACCTGCTCGAGCTGAGCCGCGACCCCAGGACCGCCTGGCGCAGCCGCGACTACGCACCGCCGGGCTTTCGCGTGCAGGTCGGCCTCGCCCGCCTGCTGGCTTTCCTCTTCAGGCGGCGCCGCGACCTGGCGTTCCCCACCTGCGAGAACGCCGCGGACCTCGACCGTCTCTGCCTGGCCGAATGGGCCCAGGGCATCGGCTGCCCCGAGGTGCTCGAGTACTTCCTGCAGCCGGCGGCGTCCAGCCTGTCGTGCGCGCAGCCGGAGGACATGAGCGCGGCCAACGGCCTGTCCCTCACCTGGCACATCATGAGCGGCGTCTTCAAGGGCTTCGCCGCCATGGACCGCGGCCTCGGCAGCCTCGCGGGCGCGCTGGCCCGGGACTGCGGTGAGTCCATCGTGACCGGCACCCCGGCCCGCCGCATCGTGATCGAGGACGGCGCGGTCAAAGGGGTCGAGACCGACCAGGGGATGATGGACGCCGACGCGGTCCTCTGCGCCACCACGGCGACCACCGCCCTGCGCCTGGCGCCGGGGCTTCCCGACTCGATGCGACGCCCGCTGGAGAAAGTCCGCTACAGCGCTTGCTGCCACGTCATGTATGCTCTGGAGAACAAGATCGCCCCAGAGGGCACGTACGCGGTGAGCATCCCACGCAGGTCCGGCTCGCCGATCGTCTCGGTCGGACTCGACTCCGCTAAGTCACCCCACTACGCGCCTCCCGGCTGCGAGATGGCCCACTGCTTCACATTCGGTTCCGCGGCCCACGAGCTCAATGACATGCCGGACGCGGACGTCGAAGCGCGCATGGCCAGCAAGATGCGCAGGATATTTCCCGACTTCCCGCCCTCGCCCGCGTTCACCGAGATCTACCGCTGGAACGAGGCTCTCTGCTTCTATCCCCCGGGCCAGATGACCGCGATCGGCCGGATGCAGCGGGACAACTACCGCGACGTCCGAGGCCTCTACCTCTCTGGCGAGTACATGCGGATGCCAGGGACCGTGGAGAGCGCATTCCGTAGCGGCCTCGCCGCGGCCGACGCCCT
>PMJJ01000003.1:0-10305 GCA_003157385.1 Actinomycetota bacterium
CAGCGTCTGGCCCACCACCAGGCGGGCCGGCTGGCCCGCGTTGAGCCTGGCGACGATGGTTACCGCGTAGAGCGCCGAGAGGCCGGCGCCGGTCATCAAGGCCTCCTTGTACCCGAACCGGTTGGCGATGACGATCACCAGCACCGGGAATATCCAGAAGAGGTCGGGCAGGTAGGTGGGCCAGACCAGCATCGAGATGAAGACCAGTAGTACGTCGAGGGTCGCGGTGATGTTGACCACCGCGGCCGCGTACCTGTGCGAGACCTTCCGCGCGCGCAGGTAGATGATGGTCATCACGCCGCTGCCGATCCAGGCGCCGATGACGATCAGGAGCCTGACGGTGAAGTCGACTCCCTTGGTGGGGAAGAGCGGGAGGAGGACGAACGGCGTGAGGACCGCGATCGCCAGCCACTGAAGGACCATGGTCAGGTCCTCGGCCGAAAGCTGCTTCTTCAATATCCCCTCACGAGGTCCGTTCGACTCATTCGCGGCGCGAGCGCCTGCCTAGGGGACCACCTTCCCGAGAGGAATCTCCAGGATGCCGGTGGCGCCGCTCTCCTTGAGGCGCGGTATCAACTCAGCGAGCTTGCTCTTCTCGACCACCGTCTCGACAGCCGAGTCCCCGTTGGCGAGGTGGCTGACCGTCGGCGACTCCAGCGCAGGCAGGATGTCGAGGACGGCCTGCTCCCGTGTCTTGGCGACGTTGAGCTTCAACAGGACCTTGCCGCGCGCGGCGATGGTCGATATCAACAGCGTCATGATCTCGTCGATCAGCTTGCGCTTGGCCGGGTCGGCGTAGCTCTCGCGGTTGGCTACGAGCTTGGTGGACGTGTAGAGGATGTCGTCAATTATCGCCAGGCCGTGGGCCTTCAGGGTGCTGCCGGTCTCGGTGATCTCGACCACGGCGTCGACGATGTTGGGGACCTTGGCCTCCGTGGCGCCGGCCGAGAGGATGACCTTGGCGTCTATCCCCAGCTTCTCGAAGTAGCGGCTGGCGATGTTGGGGTATTCGGTGGCGACGCGCGTGCCGGGGGGCAGGTCGGACGGCTCGGTCACCCCGGAGTCGCGAAGCACGGCCAGCACTATCCGCAGCGTGCCGCCGGTGCCGGTCTTGGCGTATGGGAAGTCGGCCAGGATCTCGACGTCCGCGCCGGTCTCCTGCACCCAGTCGAGCCCGGTGATGCCCAGGTCGAACAGGCCTTCCTCCACGTACTTGCCGATCTCCTGCGGGCGCAGGATGGCGACCTGGGAGATTCGCTCGTCGTCGATGCGCGCGTTGTACTCCCTGTCACCTGAGCGGCGCACGGGGAGGTCGGCGTCCCGCAGCAGTGCGAGCGTCTGCTCCTCCAGGCTTCCCTTGGGTATGACCAGTTTAATCAAATCGGCACCTCCATCATGGCGTGATTATAGCAGAGAGAGCCCTCCGCTTCGGAAGCTGCGGCAGCCGAAATCGGCGCCGCGCCCCGGGCACGTAAACGAGGCGCTGCCTGTCTTGATTATTCCCCCGTCCAATCAGATATGATTAGCTGCCGGAATCTGGCGCTGCCACAGGCGCACTGGTTGAGGGAAAGGGAGTGTTGCGAAAGTGATTGATTCGAAATTCATCGGGAAGGAGTACCCGGTCACGGAGTACGAGATCGGGCGGGAGAAGATGAAGGAGTACGCCGTCGCGGTCGGGGACATGAACCCGATGTACCAGGACCGCGAAGTGGGCAAGAAGAGCAAGTACGGGGACAACATCGCGCCACCGAACTTCGCGGCGGTCTACAACCTCATGGGTTGCGCCCAGATGTTCTTCGACCCGGAGTTGAGCCTGAACTTTGCGATGCTGGTCCACGGCGAGCAGGACTTCGAGTTTGTGAAGCCGGTCAAGCCGGGCGACTTCATCACCACCACGGGCAAGATCGTCGACATCGCGGCCAAGGGCAACAACGACGTAATAAAGTTCGAGGCCCGCTCCACGAACCAGGACGGCGAGCTCGTCACCATCGGGCGCGCCACCTTCGTGATCAGAGGGGGTAATTGATATGGCAAACGTAACGTTTGACGAGGTCAACGTCGGCGACGAGATCCCCAAGCTCGAGGTGACGCTCGACCAGATGATGCTCTGGATGTACGCCGGCGCTTCAGGCGACTTCAACCCGATCCACGTGGACAAGGAGTTCGCGGAGAAGGTCGGGCTGGGCGGGACCATCGCACACGGGCTGTCCAGCATGGCACGCCTGGGGCGCTGCCTCACCGACTGGGTCGGGGACCCGGGGGCGCTCAAGCGCTTCAAGGTGCGGTTCGCGAGCCCGGCGAGGCCCGGTGATACCATCACCTTCTGGGGTAAGGTCATCGACAAAAGCATCGAGGACGGCAAGAACCTTGTGACGCTCGAAGTCGGGGCTAACATCGGAGACGGCACCGTGGTGCTGTCGAAGGGCGAAGCTGTAGTCGAGCTGTAAGTCCTGAACGCAAAACGCACCACTGGTGTCAGGTACCGGTGGTGCGTTTTTACTGTCACAGCGGGCTCCGCCGCCGTTGATCAACTCCGCAGGTCTAGGATCTGGGCGCTCTTGGTGCCACCCTCGCGGGCCAGGCGCTCGGCCATCTCCTCGTAAGAGGTCACGACCACTTTGTCCGGCGTGAATTCCAGGTTGGTGCGCACGCTGTCGATGATGCGCTCGCGCAGGCCCGCCACCTCGCCCACCGAGGTCGGGCAGAGGAACACCGACACCTCGTCGATGTCGTCGGGGTCGTCGTTGCGCTTGCGCAGCTCGACCTGCCACTCCAGGATGTCGACGTTCTGGTTGAGGATGGAGGCGAACGCGTTGAGGTTGACCAGGTTGCCCTTGATCTTGGTGAGCGCGAACTCCGTGGCCACCGCGCGCCTGCTGATGGCGGAGCTTATCCTGGGCATCGTGCGCCCGCAGCAGGGACATTGCCCCAGCGAGTAGCCTCCCACCAGGATGTCGCCGGTGCGATAGCGCAGCACCACCGACCCGCGCGCGTCGATGTTGGTCACCACCAGCTCGCCGGTCTCTCCCTCGCCCAGCACCTTACCGCTCTCCGGGTCCACCACCTCGATGATCTCCATGTCCGGGTAGGTGTGATAGCCACGGCTCTCGTCGTAGCCGCAGTCGCCCCAGGCGTACTTCATCTCGGTACAGCCGTACGCGCCGGTCACCACCGGGTCGACAGCGCCCATCTCCTCGAGCAGCGCGGCGATCTTCTCCCGCGCGCCCTGGGTTATGCGGTCGCCGCCCATCGCGACTATCTGCAGGTCCGAGAAGTCCCTGCCCTCGGCCGCCGCCATCCGCAGCAGGTCGTAGGTGTAGCCGGGTAACCCCATGAATAACGTGGGCCGCACCCGCTCGATTATGTTTAGTATCCGCTCGTTGCCGAGCACGGGTCCGCCGCCCGTGTTGACCGTGGTTATCGCCGCGCCCTCTGCGCCGGTCAGCGCGACCCAGTAGGCCAGGTGCGACGGGCCGGGGAAATTGTTGACCGCCACCACGCTGCGGTCGTAGGTCTCCGGAGCCCTGCTCGCCACCACCGACGCCAGGCGCCTGCCCGCTTCCTTCATCCGCTCCAGGTCGTACATGGTGAAGAAGAAAGGCGTGGGCTCGGCCGTGCGGCCGGTTGTGAACATCGGCAGCACCGGCTGGTACTCCTCGCGGAAGTCCTGCTCCGCCGCGCCGCCGGCGGCCTCGGTGTCGGTCATCTGGGGCACCCAGCCTTTGGACTTGTGCAGCTTTACCTTGTCAAACCCGGGCTCGAGCACGAAGTGCCTGGGATGGTCGGGGTCGTCGGTGTAAGGTGCGATGTCCTCTTTCTGGGTGAAGGGAAGCTTCTGCAGGTCGGCGACCGACTTCACGCCGGCGGGGTCGATGCCGCTCTCGTCGAACAGCCTGCGGTAGTGTGGGTGGAACGGGTAAACCCGCTCGTTGATAAACGCGTTAAGCGCCGAGTCCTGCATCGCGCTTATCTCTTCGGCGCTCCAGGTGTCCCACCCGGGCACGCACCTGGTCTCCCACCTTCGCTGCGGAACTCTCTTTCTCATCTGGCTATCGGCGTCCCTTCCCGCTCGTCCGCCCTAGACCGGGCGGAAATACTTGATGTCGTGAAGCGTGCCCTTCCGCTCTTCGGCCCAGACCGCCTTTACGCGCATGCCGCTGCGGACGTCAGCCGCCTCTATCTCGCCGAGGATGTGCGGGAACTGCACGTCCGCGCCGTCGAGCATGATGAAAGCGTAGATGTAAGGGGGCTCGGTCGGCTGGCCTATGAACGGCAGGTGGACCACCGTGTAGGTCAGAAGCGCGCCTTCGTCTGACAGCTCTACCCATTCGTCCACCGGAGTGTAACAGAACCCGCAGTATGGGCGCGGCGGAAGGAGCACCGCCCCGCACTTGGGGCACGCGATGCCCATTATGCGCTTGTTGTCCCGCATCTCCCGGAAGAACCGGTCGTACCGCTCGCCGTAGGAGAACCGGTACTTTATATCGAGAGTCCCGGTCACCGACTTGACGATGTCGCCGCCTGACGGCTTCGCGGTCTCGAGCATCACGAGCCCTCGCTTTCCGCTCCATCTGGGACAAACCACCTGATGTCCGTTATCGCTCCGCCCCTCTGCTCCCGCGGCCGGAACTCGGGACGCACCGTCGCACCGATCCTGATGCCGTCGTCATCGGGCGCGACGTGCAGCAACTCGGTGTCCGCGCCGGCCGGCCTCACCAGGACGTACCTGAACGGCGCCTCGGCGGGCGCACCCTCGAAGTCGTCGGCCACGCGCGCCCAGGACATCACCACTCCCCTGGGCCCCACCTCGCGGAGGTCGGACACCTCCGAACCGCACGACTCGCAGTATGACGTGGGCGGGACCGCCACCTGGCCGCACGACTCGCAGACGCCGGCGAGCATCTTCCCGTGGTCACGCAGCGCGGCGAGGAACGTGCCGACGACCTCGCCCGTCGTCCAGTTGTAGTCACACCTGGACTCGCCTTCCATATAGGTCAGCTCCGGCGGCTTCAGCGCCAACTCGTCTCCTCTCATCGCCGAATGCACCACAAATGCAACACAAAGGGCCTGACCCCTTTTGTTGCGCTATCTCAGATCTCGTCCGAGAAAATCGTCACGGTGCTGAACTGTATCGCCCCGCCCCAGGAGTGGGCCAGCGCCCGGTGCACGCCGTCGACCTGGTGCTCCCCGGCCCTTCCCATCACCTGCATCGCGGCCTCTACCTGCCTGATCATCGCCGACGCGCCGATCGGGTTGGAGGAGAGCACGCCGCCCGAGGTGTTGACCGGCAGCGCGCCGTCGAGGTCGCTCCGCCCCGACTCGATCAGCTTTCCTCCCTCGCCCGGCCGGCAGAGGCCCAGCGCCTCGCACCATATCAGCTCCTGGAAGCTGAAGGCCTCGTAGACCTCGGCCACGTCCAGCTCCCTGGCGGGCTCGTAGATCCAGGCCATCTGGTAAGCCTGCTGGGCCGCGCGCACGCAAGACTCCGGGTAGGCCATGTCCACGTGTGGGACGTAGGGACTCTCGCTGCACGTCCCCACGCCGGAGAACCACGCGGGGCGCGGGCATTTCTTGCGGGCTGTCTGCTCCGAGGCGATCACCATCGCCGCCGCCCCGTCGCTCGTCGGGCAGCAGTCGAGCAGCTTGAGCGGCTCGGCCACCGGCGGCGAGGACATGACGTCCGCGACCGTTATCTCCCTGCGTATCTGCGCGTAAGGGTTCAAGAGCGCGTTGCGGCGGTTCTTCACCGCCACCATCGCGCCGTGCTCCTCGGTCACGGCGGGGGCGTGGCGGTCGAGGTACTGGCGCGACTGCAGCCCCACCAGGGCGGGCGCTCCGCAGGCGAAGTCGCGGTCCCAGAGCGGGTCGTAGCAGGCTGAGAGCCCGTACTGCGGGACCCCGTCGGAGAGCTTCTGGTAGGCCACCGCAAGCACCGTGTCGTAGGCGCCCGAAGCCACGTGGTAGAACCCGGCGATACCGGTGGCCGCGCCGACGGTTCCGCCCGTGTGGACCCTCATGACCGGCCCGGGGCACATGCCCAGCGCCGGCGCGATCCAGTCCTCCGGGTAGTTGACGCCTTCGAAGATCTCGGGCGCGCTGCCGATGACCACCGCGTCGACGTCCGATGGTTTGAGCCCCGCGTCCGCCAGAGCTCGAAGCCCCGCCTCGCGCACGATCTCGGGCACGTTCTTGTCGTCGCGCCTGCTGACGTATTTAGTCTGTCCTGTCCCGATGACCGCTACTGGCCTGGTCAATCGACTTCCTTCCGCCGGCGTCGCGTCGCGGGCCCGCCGTCCGCCGGACCTTCACCCCTGCACTATCATGCACGCGGCGGTCTGCATCGCGAGGCCGCCCGCCGCGTGAGCCATCGCCTTACTCATGCCGTCTATCCGGTCGCCCTCGCCGCGGTCCGCCACGCGCGCGCAGGCCTCGGCGAGCCTCACCAGCCCGGTGGCGACCACGGGGTTCGCGCACAGCGCGCCCCCCGAGAGGTTGACCGGGACCCTTCCCCCCAGCGCCGTCGCGCCACTAATCAGAAGCTTCTCACCCTCGCCCTCCTCGCAGAGGCCGAGCGCCTCATACAGCATCAGCTCCTGGTGGGCGAAGGATTCGGTCACCTCGAGCAGGTCGAGGTCCGCCGACGGATCGGTGACGCCGGCCTGCTTGTACGCCGCCGCCGCGGCCAGCGCGGCCGAGCGCAGCTTGTGGATCTCCCTCGCGCCCGGGCTGAACGCGTCCATCGCGTGGCCGGACCCGGCGATCCACGCCGGCCTCACCTTCAGCGACTTCGCCACCTCCTCCCCGGCCATCACCACGGCGCAGGCCCCGTCCGTCACCGGCGCGGCCTCCAGCTCGCGTATCGGCGAGACCAGCGGGCGCGACTCCATCACCTGGTCCAGGGTCACCTCGGAGCTCAGCTGCGCGTTGATGTTCGTAGCGCCTGCAGCGCGGTTCTTCACAGCGACACGGGCTGGCGCCTCTTCGCTCACCCCGTAGTGGTGCATGTAAGCGCGGGCCTGCAAGGCGGCGGCGGCTGTCGCATCGAGGCCCATCGGCCTCAGGTAAAAGGGGTCGGTCATCAGAAGCGACTGCACCCGGGGCGAGCTCTCGGAGCTCTTGCCGTAGGCGACCACCAGTGCGGTGTCGAAGAGCCCGCTGGCGATCCGCATGTAGGCGTAGATCGCCGCCAGCAGGCCGTCCCCTGCGATCTTGGACTCCTCCTTGAAGTGCGCGCCCATGGCGTCGACGGTGATGCACGTCGAGATGCCCCTGCCGTCGAGGAAATCGCTGCCCGCGTCTATCACAACGTCGATGTCGTGGATGGACATGCCGCACGAAGAGAGCGCCTCGTTGACGACGCGGTATATCAGGCTCTGGTGCGTCTCGCGCTCCAGCGTCCCGTGCTGTGTCTGGGCCCAGCCGACCACGCCGACGTCGATCACTGCGCCCCCCGTTCCAGTTGAACCACCCTGGCTTGGACCTTGTCCGTCAGCTCGAGCAGCCCGACGCTGTTGCGCCGGGCGAAGATCCTGTCGGTCGGGCTTCCCGGGTTGAAGAAGGTCACCCCGTCACGCTCCTTGATAGTGGCGCTGTGGGTGTGGCCGAACACGATGCAGTCGCACCCCTCGCCTTCGAACGCCGCCGCGACCCTGCCCACTATCCCGAACGGCGAGCCGCTGCCATGGGTCAGGCCTATCTTGAAGCCGCCGGCATCGATCACCCGCTTCTCCGGCAGGGACCGCGCCGTATGGCCCCGGTCCATGTTGCCCCTTACCGCCAGCGTCTCCGCGACCGCGGAGAGCTCCTCCAGGACCGACATGTCCAGGATGTCCCCGGCGTGCAGTATCAGGTCTGTCCCCTCGAACGCGTCCAGCACGGACCTGGGGACCGGCCGCCCCGTCAGGTGCGTGTCTGATACGCATCCAATCAACATGTCATCACCCGCTGACCGCGCCCGTGGCGCTCTCGTCGGCGATCTCGATCGGCGCTCCCGGCGCGGTGGGGAACTCCAGGAAGAACATGGCGCCACCCGCGACCTCGGAGAGGCCCACCCTTCCGCCCAGCCGCTGCATCACCCGCTTCACCATCGAGAGCCCCAGCCCTGAGCGGCCTTCCCAGTCTGTGAAGAAAGGCATGAACATGTACTCGCGGGATTCCCCGGATAGCCCGGGTCCCCAGTCCCTCACCTCGACGCGCACGTAGCCCGCCTCGTCCAGGCCGGTGACCTCGACGCGGTCATCTCCCAGTCGCGCCGCGATGCAGGCGTTCTCAATCACCTGTTCGAGGGCGGTGCGGATCATCCTGTCGAAGCCGAAGACCCTCTGCAGGCCCGACAGCTTGACCGACACCCTCACGCCCGCGAGGGCCGGCTGCGCCAGGACATCGCGCACCACGTCGGAGGTGATCTCCTCGATGTTGTGCCCGGTGGCCCGGTCCCACTCCCGGGCGGTGGTGCAGTTGAGGTACTGCTCGAGGTCCTCCAGCAGGCCCAGCAGCGTCGACTGGCCCGCCTCCAGCACGCTGATCAGGTCCTCCCTGCTGCGGGACCAGTCGTCGAGGTTCATGCCTCGAAGCCGTTCGATGACGCGGGAGAGCGGGTGCGTGTAGACCCTCTCCACCCGTGCGCCCAGCGAGCGCAGCAGCACCTGGTAGTCG
Source organism: Actinomycetota bacterium (assembly GCA_003157385.1). Lineage (GTDB taxonomy): Bacteria > Actinomycetota > Geothermincolia > Fen-727 > Anoxymicrobiaceae > FEN-680. Next base: position 8,656 of record PMJJ01000003.1, read on the forward strand.
ACCGTGGCCTTCCCGGCCTGCCCATCGGCCCCCTTTGCCTCCATGAAGACGCAGGCCGCGCCCACCAGATCGGCGCCGTCGACCAGCGGATAGATCCTGTAGCTGATAGGGAGTATCGACATGTCGGTCTTCATGATGAGGGCATCGCCCTCCTTGACGATGGCGGGGTTCGCCAGGACGTCCAGCATCCCGTGCTCGAGCGGCCCCAGCGGGTTCTGGTCGAGTGAGATTTCCGGCCGCAGCAGCAACTGCGTCTTCTCCGCGAACGTATAGCCGGTCAGCCGCTGGGCCTCGCGGTTGAAGGTCCCGATCCTGCCCCGCGCGTCGGCCGTTATGACCCCCGCTACCATCTCCTCCAGCACCGAGCCCGCGACGCCGCGCTCCCGTGAGAGCGCGTCCAGGGTCTTTCGCGCGATTCGGTAGAGCTCCGCGTTGGTGATCGCCATGCTCGCGAGCTCGCCCAGCCCGTCAAGCAGGAGTTTCTCGTCATCAGTGTAGGCGTGCGCCTCGAAGTTGCCCGCCACCAGCATGCCCAGGAATTTCCCGCGCGCGACCAGCGGCACCATCACCAGGGAGGCCGGCTCCACCGCGCCGAAGAAGACGTTGTCGCGCTCGTCGATCGCCGACGTGCTGTCGATCGCCAGCATCTCTCTGGAGTCCGCTGCCTCGCCGAGAAGCCCCTTGCTCATGGGGAGCTCCTTGAACATCAGATTCTTCTCGTCGACGCCGCTCACCACGGCAAGCCGGAGCACGTCCTCACTCTTCTCCCAGAGATAGACGGCGCCGATATCGGCCCCCATGACGCCGGAGGTGTAGGCGAGGATCTTCTCCAGGATCTCGTGGAGGTCGAGCGTTGAGCCGATCTCGCGGCCAGCCTCCATCAACAGGCGCATGCGCTTGTTCACGTCGACCATGCCGTCGAGGACCCGCTCGACGTACCTGACGCTGGTCACCTCGCGCGCGATCACCGCCACCACTATCACGGCCAGCATCAGTATCAGGCCGCCCTCGATGACCCAGAAGATCGCGTCGCCCCGGAAGAAGTCCCTGACCGAGTGCAGATTGAGCACCAGGATGAGCCCGGTGACGCAAAGCGCGAAGAGCACCAGGAGGACAACGGTGAGCGCGGTCATGCTGGGGACCCGGGGCGTCTCGAAGGCACGGTCCAGTCCCGCCGATCCGGTCAGGTCGCCTTCGGGCTCCGCCTCCTTCGCGACAAGCCCCGCCACGTCGTTCGCGGGCTCCGCGGTCACCTCTGCGCCCCCGGCACCAGCGGCCGCGCCTCTGGTGTCAGGGCTGGCTTCCGCCTCGTGCTCTGGCTCATCGCCGGGGTCTATTTTCTTTTCTTCGTCCGGCATGGGATGTCTCCGAGGCGCGTCGCTGCGCGAGTCCGCTCAGGTGCAAGGCTATTTTTCCAGAGGCCGGGCTTTTCTTCAAGGACGGCGACGGGCGCTACAGGGGCGTATTCTCGTAGATGAATATACCGCCGAGCCCGCCGACTGCCCACGCGCGCAGCCTGTCGCTGGTGGTGACGTCGAAGAGCGACTCGTGCGCGTCGAACTGCAGGCCCCATGACCGGCCGTCGAAGTGGTAGACAGGCCCGTTCGAGCCTATGCCGCCCACGGCCCACACGTTTCTGGCGTCGGCGGC
>PMJJ01000003.1:10335-42172 GCA_003157385.1 Actinomycetota bacterium
GCCCTCGGCCACGAACCAGGCGTGCGAGGCGTCGAGCGCGAACATGTCCTGGACGTGCAGGGCCACCGTGAACTGCCGGGCCCAGGAGGCGCCGTTGAAGAAGTAGATGTTGGAGCCGGTGTCTCCGGTTCCCGCGACCCAGACGTGGGTGGGGTCCGCGGCCGAGACGACGCTCGCGGTCTGGTCGGTCGTCTGGAACTGCATCGCCCAGGCCGTCCCGTTGAAAAACCAGACGACGCCTCCACCGTCCCCGCCGGAGGCCCACACGTGGGTGGGGTCCGCGGCCGAGACATCGGTGGGCTCGGCCTCCAGCTTCTGGGCCTGGGTCACCCAGGAGGTGCCGTTGAAGAAGTAGACCGGCCCCCCGCCGACCGCCCACACGTGCGTCGCGTCGGCCGCGGACACCGCCAGCAGAGAGGCGTCTCCCTCCTGGGTCTGGATTATCCATGGCGATGGTGAGCCGCATGCCGACGCCGCCAGCGCGAGCGCACACAGCGCGGCCGCCACGATGAAGAGCCTCGTCTTGATCATGGGGTAATTCTAAGCGAAAGCCCCGTTCGCAGGAACGGGGCTCCGGTTCGCGTAAGCTGTCGCGGTTACTTCAAGCGAGCGATGAACTCGTCCAGAGTTATGGCTGCCATCGTGTGGATGTGCACCGAGCCGCGGGAGCCTAGCTCCACCGAGATCCTGGCGACGGTCTCCACGTCGGGTGCCTCCAGGACGTTGACGAAGTCGTACTCGCCGATGACGGCGTACTGGTCCACAACCTTCCCGCCGAGCGCCTCGACATCCTTGTTGACCTCCTTGATGCGCTCGGGGTTCTTCCTGACGGTCTGAGCGCCCGCATCGGTGAGGCTGCTTAGCATGATGTACTTGGGCATTCCACGTCCCCCTTTCCTCCACCTGTCCGTTGGTAACTCACAATTCTACATCGTCGCCTTCACCTTTCAAGCACCCGCACCTGCCATCACAGGAAACTTCCGTGGTCGGGAGAAGTACTTTTGTGAAATATCAAGCAGAGTTACGGGGGCGGTGGGTGTCCGGGTCCCCTGGAGGTGGTAATCGAGCATGCGCGTTTTCGCGTGGATCGCGAAATACGTAAAGCGTTATCCCTGGACGATCATCATCATCTCGCTGGCGCTGTCGCTGTTCCTGGGCCTGGGGCTGCTGATGCTCAAGGGGGACGTGACCTACCCGAGCCTGCTGCCCAAGAACTTCAACAGCATCAAGGCGCTCGAGAACCTCAACAAGAACTTCGGCGGCACCTCCTACGAGACGATCCTCATCACCGCGCCGGACGTCACCGACAACAACGTGGTGCAGTTTATGCTCGGCCTGGAGGCCTACATCAACTCCACCCCCGGCCTCAACAAAGGCCAGGTCGTGGAGATCCCCGGCCAGAAGGGCAAGAACGTCCCCAAGATCCTGGCCGCCCCCTCGGTCAACCTCAACGACTACCTGAGTCCGTTCGTGGCGCAGATCAAGCAGGGCATCGCCCAGAGTGGCTTCAACATCGGCCTGTCGGAGATCACCAAGACACAGATCGAGTCCCAGACCGGGATGGACTTCAAGCAGCTCATCCACAGCCAGTACCTCTCGGTCGGCGAGGTGCGGCAGCAGATGATCGGAAAGCAGAAGTTCCTGATTTACGATCCCAAGACCGACACCTACCCGGCGGCGCTGATCATGATCAAGACCAACGCCAGCCTGGACGCGAACCAGCAGATAACGCTGGCCAACGACCTCGAGAAACTGTTCGCCAGCAAGCTGACCACCCCCGGCTCGCCGCTCTACACGCCCGGCGCGAAGGTCTACATGTCGGGGGACGCGACGCTGGCGCGCGACTTCAGTACCCACATCCGGGACAAGACCATCCTGCTCGGCCTGATCGCGCTGCTGTTCGTGGTGGTGGTCATATTCCTTGCGTTCCGCCGCATAACCGACGCGCTCCTGACCCTGGGCGTGGTGATCCTCAGCGTGGTGTGGACCTTCGGCTTCACCGGCTGGGCGCACATCCCCTACTCGGTGGCGGCGGTGGCGATAATCCCGCTGCTGCTGGGCCACGCGCTCACCTTCGTGGTCCCCTACACCGCCCGCTACTACGAGGAGATGGAGCACGAGTTCAGGTCGGTAAAGATGGTCGGCGCGGCCCTCATCGCGGTCGGCGTGGGGATCTTCCTGTGCATGATAACCAGCGTCCTCGGCTTCCTGGTCTTCGAGTTCAGCGTGCTGCCCCCCCTGCGCAACTTCGGCGTCACCGCGGCTGCCGGCACCTTCTTCGCCTTCGTACTCACGGTGGTCATGCTGCCCGCGATGATGGTCGTACGCGACCGCATCTACGTGAGCGCGCCGGCCGAGCAGCGCGACAAGGCAAAGACCCACTTCGACGGACTCTCGCGGCGGCGCAGGCGAGGGCTGTTCGCCAGCACCACGGACCGGATGCTGGAGTGGTTCACGGTGCTCTCGACCAGGCACTCGATAATCGTCATCGTGGTGGCGCTGGCGCTGATCGCGCTGGGGTTCTCCCAGGCCGGCAAGCTCAAGACCGACTCTGACCTGCGCAAGCTCGTTCCCCGTGGCCTGCCCTCCATCAGGGCGGACTTCACGGTGGAGAAATACTTCGGGGGACAGCAGACCGACACCATCATGGTCACGGGAGACGTGCTCGACCCCAAGAACCTCAAGGCCATGGCCGATCTCGAGGACGCCATCGCCGCGAGCCCGCTCAACCAGTTCGGGGGAATCACCCTCTACCCGCGCGACGCCATCACCGGGCTGCCCGACGCGCTGGCCTCCGCCAACAACGGGGTACTGCCACGGAGCAAGGCCGAGGCGCTGGCCGCCATCAAGACCGCCCAGGACAACGGCGGATACATCGTGGGCGGGCTGTTGAGCGCGGACGGCAAGGCGGGCCTGATATCTCTCAACGGCAGCGGCTCGCCGACCACGCCCGTGGTGAACCGCAAGGTGCTGCTGCTGAATACCGAGAGCAGAAAATACATGACGCCTCTGGGCCTGGGCTACGAGCTCGGGGGCATAACTCCACTGACCAAGGACATGACCAAGAACATCATCCCCACCGAGACCTGGTCTTCCGTGCTGTCGCTCAGCATATGCGGGCTGCTGCTGATGCTGATCTTCTGGTCGATCCCTTACGGGCTCATCACCCTGACCGTCGCCATCGCCGGGACCGCCGCGCAGATCGGGTTCCTGGGCGCCATGGGCTACCCGATAGACGTGGTGACGTCGTTAGCATCGGCGCTGGTCATAGGGATCGGCAGCAACTTCGGCATCTTCTTCACCTACCGCTATCTGCAGGAGATGAGGAAGGGGGACGACATCGTCCCGGCCGAGGCGATCAGGACCACCATGATGAACCTGGGCAGGGCCAACGTCGTCGCGGCGCTCGCAACCGTGGGCGCGTTCCTGATAGTGCTGCTCTCCGGGATCGTCCCCCTGGTGCGGTTCGCGGGGGTCACCGCCTTCGGCGTGGCCATCTCCCTGATCGCCGCCCTCACCTTCATGCCGGCGCTCATCTACAGGCTCTCCTGGCACCACCGGGCGGTCGAGGAAAAAGAGGTGCTGCAGGAGGACACCGCCTGAGGATCACGGCCTGACTCGTCAGGAGCCGCTTACCACCCGGTGCATGTCTTTCATCGGGCAGAACTCGTTGGCGCACGACGGACACGACTGGAACAGTATCCTCCCGAAGCCCAGCACCAGCATCGCGAAGTACAGCGCCGCGAGCTTCCTGTTCCGCATCACCTGCGGCAGCGGTATGGCGGCGAGCAGGCCGATGAAGGCGAGGTCGACGGTCATGGCCTCACGGTCGAGCTCGCGCTCCTCGTCGCGAGGCATGATCTTCGAGGTCCAGACGCCCAGCAGCGTCGAGCACGTCCTGCCGTAGTAGACGCACCTGGCGCAGACGAACTTGCGCCACCAGGTCGCCAGGGCGATGACGCCGGGCACGAACAGCAGCAGCTTGATCGGCTTGTAGCGGGCGATCGCCGCGGCGCCTATGGCCATGGAGGACGCCATCAGCCCGGTGTTTATCCCGGCGCGGAGGGTGTCCTCGCCCGGCTCCTTCGACCGTCCCTCGCAGGAGCAGCTCCCCGGCGCCTGTTCGGATATCTCCATGTCGGCTCCCTTCCCGGTCCGGCGCGTCTAAACTTTCCGTGCGGCGTCCACGATGACGTTAGCCTATAATGATTTACACGGCGATAACCACCACGGAGGGAAGGCTGGATGCCGGTTCAGTGCCCGCGCTGCGGCGCTTATAACGAAGACGGAAGGCAGGCGTGCGCCGTGTGCGCCGCGGCCTTCGCGGTGCCTGCTGCAGCCGGTCCGCCGGTGGTCGTTCCGCCGGGGGCGCCGGATCCCGGCGCAACCGCGAACGTTCCGCCACAGGCGCCGGAGAGGCAGGGCAACGGCTCCGGGAAGCCGTCCGCTGCCGGAGTCCAGCAACCTGGCGCGGCACCGACCCGTCAACACCCACAGGCTCCGGCGCCGCCGCAGGCACCGGTGAAGCAACAGGCGTCGACTCAGCCACAGGCTCCGGCGCCGCCGCAGGCTCCGATGCGGCCGGCTCCCCCTCCCCCGGGACCTCCACCGGCTCCGTTCGCGCCCGCGCCCACCGCCGCCGCGGAGGAAGAGGCTCCTGAAGCGACCGCCGCCGAGAGTGAGCCGCCCGCGCCGGTCGAGGAAGCCAGTGAGCCGACACCCGAGGCCGAGGCCGCGTCTGAAGCACCGGCTGGAGAGGTCCAGGCGGAGCAAGCTCTCCACGAGCCGCAGGCTGCGGCCCAACCTTATCCCGAGCCCCAGGCGGTGACGGGTCAGGCGATGGGCTATCCCGGTTACGGCTTCGGGCCCTACGGGCCGTACCCTCAGCCATACTATCCCGACCCGATGCAGGCTTACGCCTACGGCTTCCCGATGATGTCGCCCTACGGGGCCTATGGGCCCTACCCGGCGTTCGGCTTCTTCCCGCCGATGCCGTTCTTCGGAGGGTATCCGCCCTACGGCTCACCTTACATGCAGCCTTTCGCGCCTCCGCCGGGCGCTTACCCGCCCGCGCCGTACGGAGCGTCCGCGGCTCCCTACCCGGGCGCCTACCCGCAGCAGCAGTATCCGGCGCAGCACAAGCGGATGAAGACCGTCTATATCATCCTGATCATATTAGGAGTGTTGCTCCTCATCGGCGGCGCGGTCACCGCGGCCATCCTGCTGACGGGCAACGGCAAGTCTTCGTTCAACCTGGGCGACGGGACCGTGACGGGCGTGGACATCTCGTTCAGCAACCTGGTCCTGCGCCAATCGGGCAGCACCGTCACCCTGACGGGCAAGTACAGCAACAACACCAAACGGAAAGGCGACGTGTACATATCGGTGCAGGGGATCAGCAAGGGCGCGGAGCAACTGATCAACTTCACCGTGCCGGTCTCGCCGGGCACGGGCAGGTCCTTCTCGCAGAAGAAGTCCTCGGCCTCGACGCTGAGCGGCGCGACCCTGGGCACCCTGATATACGAGAGCAGCACCGGCACGTCGCCCAGCGGGAGCGACACCTATCCCTGGGAGACGTCTCCCACCTCGCCGACCACGCCGGGTCTCAACTCCCAGCCGACCACGCCGGGCACGGCGCCGGAGAGCAGCCCATACGACGAGCAGAACGACACCAGCCCTCAGTCGACAACGCCCACGTTCTGAGTCCCTGACCGGACCGGGACATCACCAGGAGAAGGTCCGATCGAAATATGCGTCCTCGCGAGCGGCTCCGGCGGAAACGCCACTTATATCCACTCTGGTGACAGCGCCATCCTCATAGACTCGGGAGTCTCGCTGCGGGACCTGCAGCGGCGCGCGTCCGAGGCCGGGGTCGGGCTTGAGACCCTCGACGCCGTGGTGGTGTCCCACGGCCACAGCGACCACGTGAACGGCGTGCCGGTCCTCTGTCGCCGACTGCGAGTGCCTGTATACGCGAACCGCGCCACCGCGGCCGAGACCGGGCTCCACGGTGCGGTGGGCCCGGAGCTGTCCCTCTGCTTCGAAGCCGGTTGCGACTTCGAGGTGGGAAGCATCCGCCTGACCTCGTTCCCGGTGCCACACGACTCCGCGGACCCGTCCGGGTTCGTGATCTCCGACGGAGCGGTCAAGGTGGGCTTCGCCACCGACCTGGGCAGCCTCACGCTGGAGGTCCTTGACTCGCTCGCGGACTGCGACGCCCTCATCCTGGAGTCGAACCACGACGAGGTCATGCTGCGCGAAGGCCCGTACCCGGCGATGCTGAAGAAGCGCGTCAAGGGACCGCGCGGGCACCTGTCCAACGACGACGCGGCCGAGCTGTTGCAGTCGGTCGCGCACCCCGGCCTCCGCCAGCTGGTGCTGGCGCACCTGAGCACGACCAACAACAAGCCCGAGCTTCCGCTGCAAACGGCGGGAAAGGCCCTCGCCGGCCGCGCTCCATCGGTCGAGATCTCACTCGGCTGGCAGGACAGGCCGGGCCTGGTCATAAGAGTAGGGTAGCGCTTTCGAGGAGGTCTGCGATGCCGCTCAAGGAGTACCAGAAGAAGAGACGCTTCGACGTCACGCCGGAGCCGGAGCCCGCGCTCGCCGAGCCCGGCGGCAGCGAGTTCGTGATACAGATGCACCAGGCGTCGCACCTCCACTGGGACCTGCGCCTCGCCGATGAGGGCGTGCTCAAGAGCTGGGCAATAACCAGGGAGCCGCCGACCGAGCCGGGCGTGAAGCGCCTGGCGATCCACGTCGAGGACCACCCTTACGAGTACAAGGACTTCGAGGGGGTCATCCCCGAGGGCGAGTACGGCGCCGGCACGGTCGAGATCTGGGACTCCGGCACCTACTTGCCGCTGCTGGAGGGCGAGCCGGACTCCTCAGTCGCCGAGGCGATCGACAGGGGGGCGCTGAAGTTAAGGCTGGAGGGAAAGCGGCTCAAGGGCAACTATGTCCTCTATCACTTCGATAAGAAGGGCAAGAACTGGTTCTTCTTCAAGATGAAGCACTGAGCCCGCGCGTCACGCGCACCCCGTCGCCTTGACCCCGTGCAGCCCCTCGAGTACCTGCTTCGCGAATAATTTCGCCCGGCCGAGCGTCTCGTCTTCGCAGTCCTGGAACACGAACAGATGCGAAGCAGGCCAGGGCACCCCGCTTTCCGCTTCCACCCCGGAATGGTGCACAAACACCGCTAGCTCGCAGCCCGGCCCGGTCTCCAGTGGCAAACGCTCGGCGCCCGCCTCCAGCCCGAGGAAGACGAGGTCGTAGCCGCCCGTGCCGGCGACCTCTTCGATCGCCTTCATCTTTTTTTCCGCTGGAACCGCCTCGAAGATCGCGGCAGCGACCCGGGCGGCGCAGGGACTCTCTGATTCGTAAGCGACAAGTGTCAGCAACTCCGCCCACCTCTCATGGCACAAAAGGACGGCATTGATTCTACGCCGCCGCCGGGCTGAGCATCTGTGAATTCGGCAGAGAAGACTTCAGTGGCAACAAGGAGTATCGACTCTGCGACGTATGCAAAGAAAGATGGTTTGAGTCGGCTTCGATCAGGCAGACACTGCGCAGGTAAGCGCCTCAGAGGCGGGCACTCCTGAGCCAGAGGCGGCACAAGCTCTGCTCTACAGGTTGACGTCACCTCGATTACTGGCTGAAAGAGCGTCTGCTAGATAGCGTCGCCGGGCCAATTGAAGAGTTGAGGATCGGGTCCCCAGTGCGTCGGCCCATCGCACAGCGGCTCCTGGTATCCGGGCAGTGAGGTGATGGTCCAGTTATTGCCGCTCGCCTTCAACTTGAAGTCGCCATCTATGTACAAATGGATTACGGTTTTTACGGCGGGAAACCCGCCGGGGTCGGTGAACGTCATAAACGAATCGAGGTTCACGTTAGCGTTGAGGCCGTCGTTGTGGGTGATGACGCAGCGTAGCTTCCCAAAAGTCGTATGGCCGACGAACCCTATGAGGTCTTTGGCGTTCCACGAGACTATGCCCAGCGCCCCATCCTTGCCTCCCGTCAGGGTAGACACCACGTCCATGTCGCCTGCCTGCACCGCATCGACGAAACTCTGTATCGTCGGGATAGGAGAAGCGGTCACGGGCTGACTGGCAGGTTGTTGGGGGGTCGTGGTGCTCGGGGTGGTGCTCGGGGTGGTGCTCGCTGGCGTGGTGGATGAAGCCTGCGCAACTACGGTATTCGAGAGCCCGGCGCGCCCCCCGGACAATGGCCCGCAGCCGGAAATGCCCAATGATAACACCATGACCACCAAGAATGCCGCAGCGATTGCGGCCGGGCGGAACATCCTTGCCATGACAACCAACCCCCTAGAGCATCTGATCTGCTGTATTCACTCGTTACGGTGCTTGTTGTGCGTTTCCGAGGTCCGTAAGCACTTTGGCAAACGTGTCGCTCGCGGCCTGCATTTCTGTCTCCGCATAACGGATAAGGTCTCCGTTGAAACTGTTCTCACCATTAATAAGGTCTGCGATCGCCGAATTCAACTGAGACATCCCGGCATTCAGCTCCGCGGCTGTCTGCGGGTCCGGAATGGGAGGGCATCTGTATCCAGAGGGCGCAGGTGAGAGGGAGCGACTGCTGGCCAGCGCGTCACTGGGTGGAGGGCCCCCCTGCATCGTGGCAATATCGCAGCGTAGCTGCGGGCAGGCCAGCTCTGCATAAGCGAGGTTCTCGTTCTTCAGATAATCCACCGTATTGCTGGTGTCATTTATGAGAGTCGACAAGAACACCATGTTACTGGTCACCCATCTACCCACAGGGCGATTTCTGAAACTGGCATTGGTCGTTGTTGATGTCGTTGTGGTGGGTGTCGTTGTNNTGGGTGTCGTTGTGGTGGGTGTCGATGTGGCTGGCTGAGTACTTGTCTGGCTCTTCACGGTTGCGCTTCTATGGACCACAACTATCAACATGCATAGAGCAAGCAGCGAAACTGCCAGGATGACTGCGAATTTTTTCACGGGGTCCCCCCTTGTCGAGTGTTCCGCATGCACCGACTCCGTGGTCAGTCATAACACTTGGATGTAACACTCTACTACCAGAGCGACCATCAGTCCATAGGGACGAGAGGATGTCTGGTCTAAGAGGGACTAGAACGACATTCCTGCTGCTGCTCGACGCGCCCCGGCGCTTCGGCAACACTCTCCCCATAACCGCCGGGCTCAAGACCGCGGCATGAAGTTTCGATAACTTCAGTAGTCTGACAAGGGGTAGGTTTGCGTAATAAATACCTTGCTGCGGTTTTGTTGTCCCTGCTCGCGCCGGCGTGCGCGGCCGCGGGCGGCGGCTTCTGTGTGTACGACTTCTACGGCGTGCTCGCCGGAGGCGACGGTTTCCTCAAGCCCGAGTACTAGACCGAGGACTCGCACCCGAACGAGAAAGCGTACGCCGCACTCGACCAGAGTTTCTTCCCGCTGCTGGACGAGGTCTTCACCGGAACGGGCCAGGGCGGCAAGAGCTCTTCACAAACATCACCAGCTCCGCTTATCCTTGAGAGCAGGTGCGCTACTTTTTGCCGGGAGAATAACCTCGACAGCCGTGTAACGTCACGAGAGTGAGGTACTGTCATGTCCAGATCCATGCGTGTCCTTCTGGCCGCCGTCCTCTGCGCCGCGCTGCTGGTGACCCTGGCCCCGCTGGCCCTCGCGGCCTCGCCGCCACCGGGCTGGTCCCAGATCGCCACCGGCGGGATGGGAAACCCGAGCGATGCGGCTATCTTCGGGTTCGTGAACTTCAGGGGCAGGCAGTTCTGCTTCGTGCCATCGACGGGAGATCCCTCTTCGAGCCCTCCCGCGCCCGTGTGGACCTGCGACGGGACCAGGCTGGCCAAGGCCGCCGCTGACGGATTCGGGGACATCCACAACACCGCGTTGACGCCGGGCTCTGAGTTCCAGGGCGAGCTCTACGTCGGCACTACCAACACCACCAGCGGGGCCCAGATGTGGCGGACGCCTGACGGTGCCCACTGGGAGCGGGTGGACATGTCCGCGATAATCGCGTCGAACGACGACAACTGTGTACCCATGGGCGTGCAGGGCGGCAGGCTGCTGCTGGACATAGACAACTATGGCGGCACCGGGTCGAGGGCATACAGCTACGACGGTGCGACCTTCACCCCCGCCAGCGCTCCGGCGTACGGTATGGACGGCCAGAGCGTCTCGACCGCCGTGGTGTTCCAGGGCAAGGTCCACGTGGTCCTCAACAGACGCAACGCGGTGGGTACGCTGCCCGTAGTCCCTCTCGTCTACTCCGGCGGCACCACCTGGACCGCCACGGCGCCCGAAGGGTTCGGTGACGCCGACAACGTCGCCGAGTACATCCTGCAGACCGACGGCATCAACATCTACGCCGGCACCAACAACGTCAACGGCGGCCAGGTCTGGGCCTTCGGCGGCAGCGGCTGGAGGAAGGTCAACCTCGGCGCGATCGAGAACCCGTCGAACAACTTCGTGCTGGCGGCCCCGTTCCGCGGCAGCCTGATGGTCTCCACCTCGTTCATGAACAACGGGCCTCCGCTGTCGGTGGCCAAGATGTACCTGCAGCGGGCGGACGGCGGCTTCGACACCATAACCGACAACGGCTTCGGCGACCCGGGCAACGTCATCATGACCGTCGGCCCGCCCATCAACGGCAAGGTGATGGCGGGTACCTACAACAACTCCGGCTTCCAGGTCTTCGTGACCAACGTCGGCCCCACCATCGAGGGCATGGACCCGACCCAGGGCCCCTACGGCACCAAGGTCACCATCACCGGGCGCGGCTTCGGCGCGGGCGCGGCGGCTGCGTACGTGACCTTCAACGGCGGTGTGGTCAGCGTCGCTGACGCCACCTCCTGGACCGACACCAGGATAGAAGCCCGCGTGCCCGAGGGCGCGAACGCCGGGCCTGTCAAGGTCGTGACCTCTGAGGGCGAGTCCAACGAGGTCTCGTTCACTCCCACGCTCTCAAAGACTTATTACTTCGCGGAGGGCTCCACGCGGGACAACACCACGGACGGCACCTACGTCGAGTACCTCTGCATGATGAACCCCGGCAGCGCCGCCACAGACGTCGGTGTCACCTATATGACCGCGGCCGGCACCCAGGCGTACAAGGTGTACACCATCGGGGGCCAGAAGCGGCTGACGGTCAACGTCGCCGATGAGGTCGGCACAGGGCAGGACGTCGCCTGCGCGCTCTCTGCCGACACGCCGATAGTCGCCGAGAGAAGCATGTATTTCAACTACCACGACCAGTGGAACGGCGGTAGCACGGTGGTCGGGGCGCCCAACCCGGGCGAGCACTGGTACTTCGCCGAGGGCACCACGCGCGACAACCCTCGGGACGGCTCCTTCGACGAGTGGCTCTGCCTGATGAACCCCAACGATCGCCAGGCGACCGCGACCATCTCCTACATGACGGGCGGCGCTCCGGTGGTGGTCAAGGCCACCATTCCGCCGCTGGGCAGGATGACACGCGACGTGGCCTCCGACGCCGGCAGGGAGAAGGACGTGAGCATCTCCGTCGCCAGCGACCTTCCGGTGGTGGCCGAGCGGCCTGAGTACTTCGACTACCACAACAAGTGGCCCGGCGGCGACACGACGGTGGGCACCATGGACACGGCGCGGGACTTCTACTTCGCCGAGGGCGCCACCTACCAGTGGGCCAACGAGTGGGTGTGCATTGCCAACCCGGGCAAGACCGACGCGCACGTCAACGTGGTCTACCAGGTCAGCGGAGGCAGCCACGCCGAGCACACTGTTGTTGTGAAGGCGGGCACACGCTACACGCTCGACGTCGCCTCGGTCATCGGGCTGGACAAGGACGTCTCGATCGAGCTTCACTCGGACGCAGCCATCGCCGCGGAGAGGTCGCAGTACTTTGACTACGGCCCCGGCTGGGAGGGCGGATCCTTTGGCACCGGCGCACCGGCGCCGAGGTCTACCTTCTACTTCGCGGAAGGCACCACCCGTTCCAACTCCACCGACGGCTCGTTCAACGAGTGGCTCAGCATCCAGAACCCCAGCAGCTCCACGGCGTCCATCACCCTCACCTTCGTGAAGCCTGACGGGATCAACATCGTGCAGAAGGTCAAGGTTGCGCCGGGCACGCGCTCGACCGTCTCGGTGAACCAGGTGCTGGGGCCGGACATGGACGCGTCGCTGATACTGGCCTCCTCGGTGCCTGTCCTGGCCGAGCGGCCGATGTACTTCAACTACAAAGGCTTCGCCCAGGGCGGAAGCGACACGCGGGGGTACGGGCTCTAAGGGCTGCTGACCGTGATAGCGGCGTTCGCGGGGGTCCCGGGGATCGACGGGTCGGGCCCGGGCTTGCCGGCGGGCACGGCCGTGCTCAGGTAAAGGAGCACCTTGGTGGGGTCTGCCGGGAGGGGCACCGACTGGTACGCGGTCGCGCCCGGCGCGCTCTTCGAGCCGGCGGGGAAGACGCCGATGAGGCCTCTGACCGGAACGCTGACGCCCAGGTAGCTCGACACCGAGAAACCCTTTTGCGTCCGGGTGCCCGACAGCGCCTGCGTGTGGAGCTTGCTCAGGTCGGTCAGGCCCTTCAGGTTGGAGCCGTCGTAGAGCGGCATCGAATGGAAATCATCGAGGTAAGTGTAGCCCGACGCCGTGCCGTTCCTTACGCTCCAGAGGCGGTAGCCGGGGTACGAATCCTTCTCGCCGCCCTCGTCGAAGTAGACCATGGTCTGGTTGACGTAAGCGGTGCTGCCCCTCCGGTTCGCCCAGAGGCGGCTCCCGACGTAGTCGCTGTGCAGGTGGCCCGTCAGGACGTAGTCGACCGTGTAGCGGGAGGCCAGCGTCTTGAGAGCGGTGCTCCCCACGCCGCCGCCGCCGAGCGTGTAGACCCCGGCGAAGCGCTCGTTCTTCCAGGAGATCGCCTTGCCGTTGGGCCTGAACGGGTCGTGGTGCATCATCATGAACGTCGGCTGGTCGTCGGGGTGTCTGGCGAGGTCGCGCTTGATCCAGGCGAGCTCGCCGACGTAGGTCTCAGGCTTGCGCTCGTCCGTGGCGCCCAGCACCTGCCCCTGCCACTTCCGCGGGTAGGAGACGAGGTTGAGCTTCTCCATGACGATGCGGTCGCTGCTGGTCCACTGGTTGGTATCGACCGCCAGGAAGTGGGCGCCGGCGAAATCGAACGAGTAGAACAGCGGCCCCAGGTTCTCCTCCCAGACCGTCTTGCCGTCGACCCCGTTGATGTATGAGTCGTGGTTCCCGGGGAGGACGAACACCGGCACCTGGAACCTCGCAAGCTCGGAGTAGAACCACTTGAACTCGGGCAGGTACTCGCCGGGGACGTGCTGGGCCAGGACGCAGTCGCCCAGGATGACCACGAAGTCGGGGCGCAGCAGGTTGACCTGGTCGATGGCGCGCTCGAAGAAAAGAGGCCTGCCGTCCGGCGCGATCCCTTTGTTGGTCTGCGTGTACATGAAGCCGGACATGTTCCGCTCGTGGACGTGCACGTCCGCCAGGGATACGAAGCTGAAGTCCTTGCCGCGGCCGGGGGCCACGATCGACAGGGCGTGCCTCTGCGTGTCGGCGAAGGCCCTGCCCGCGACCTCCGCACTCACCGTGAGGTCGTAAAGCTCCGACACGGCTCCCGGAGGAAGCCGGAACTCGACCCGCCAGACCAGCGCCGACCCGTGCAGGGTACCCGCGGGCCAGTGGTGCGACGTGCCCAGTGAGTAGGCGGAGGCAGGCATCGTGTACGTCAGGCCGGCGAGCTCGGTTCGCGCCGGTGTCAGTGTGGCGGTGAACGTGCCCAGGCTTCCCATCGCCGAGCCCGGCAGGCTCACCTCCGCTTCCACCGGCGCTCCCGCGTTCGCCAGCTCAGGATAGCCGATCGTGGGCCAGATGAGGCTGCGTATGTGCGGAGGCGGGGTGGGGTGTCCCGAGGGAAAGCGGCCCACCGACGAGTAGACGATCATTCCGAACACGCCGTAGACCACGATGACGGCCATGATGATGCCCGCGATTATCTGCAGGATAAACTTCCGACTCTTCTTCATGGCAGTACAGTATTATATATACGGCGCGTAATGCGACTCGCGCGCGACCGGAGGAAACGCGCGGCGGCCCGAGAAGGTTGTGTCCTGGCGGCGGGTGCGCTCGCCGGGGACTCGAGGCCTCGATGCCCTGGGAGGGGATGCGGATGAAAACGGACGAGATCGCCGGTCTGCTGGGCAAGGAAGCGGACGACCTGCTCGGCTTCTCCTCGCCATGCATCAGCCGCGACAGCCTGTGCCTCCCCGGGCCCGACTGGGTGGACGAGGCGTTCGCGAGCTCGGACCGCCCGGTAGGCGTGCTGCGCAGCCTCCAGTCGATGTTCGACCGCGGAAGGCTCGCCGGGACCGGCTACCTCTCGATACTCCCGGTGGACCAGGACGTCGAGCACTCGGCCGGGGCGTCCTTCGCCCCCAACCCGATCTACTTCGACCCCGAGAACATCGTGAAGCTCGCCATCGCGGCGGACTGCAACGCGGTCGCGAGCACGGTCGGCATCCTGGGCACCCTGGCGCGTTCCTACGCGCACCGGATCCCGTTCATCGCCAAGATCAACCACAACGAGCTGCTCACTTTCCCCAACCACTACGACCAGATACTCTTCGGCAGCGTGGAGCAGGCGTTCGACATGGGAGCCGTCGCCGTCGGCGCGACCATCTACTTCGGGTCCGAGGAGTCGGACCGCCAGATAGAGGAGATCTCCGAAGCGTTCCAGTTCGCGCACGAGCTGGGGATGGCCTGCGTGCTGTGGTGCTACGTACGAAACGAAGCCTTCACCGTCGACGGAAAGAACTACGAGGAGTCCGCCGACCTCACCGGCCAGGCGAACAGGCTGGGCGCGACCATCCAGGCGGACATCATCAAGCAGAAGGCGCCGACCCTCAACGGCGGCTACGAGGCCGTGGACAAGGTGGACGGGCCGTTCGGCAAGTACGACGAGCGGATGTACACCGAGCTGTGCTCGGACCACCCCATCGACATGACCCGCTACCAGCTCCTCAACTGCTACGCAGGGCGGGTCGGGCTCATCAACTCCGGCGGCGGCTCCGGGTCCAACGACCTGGCCGCGGCCGTGCGCGCCGCCGTCATCAACAAGCGCGCCGGCGGCATGGGGATGATAAGCGGGCGCAAGACCTTCCAGAAGCCTTTCGACGAGGGCGTCCGCATCTTCGAGGCCATCCAGTCGGTGTACCTCGACGATGAGATAACGATCGCCTGAGGCCCGGCGGTCGCGAAGCCCTCAGAGAAGCCAACCTGCTCCGGTGACTATCGTTTGGTCATTTATTGGCAGCCTCTATTACTTTGACGGAGGAAACAGTCCTTTACCCTTTGCCTTCTTCGCAACAGGCTTCATATACATGGGATGGTTTCTGCTGACCATGAATCGCCGGTTCGAGAAGCCGGCCGAGAACTAGGTCAAATTGCGCAAGAGAGTGATAGGCGATAGAGGGTCTACTTCCAGGCCGCCCCCGGTTCAGTGGGCGACGTTGATCTGGATGTGGGAGTGGTTGCCCTCTTCGCGCGTGTAGGGGTTGGGGCCGCTGTTGAAGTACGGCACCAGGTCGCGCACGATGCCGATCTGCGTCTTGCCCGCCTCGGTGCGCTGCCCCGCGGAAACCAGCAGCTTCGACATGTGCAGGCACTCCATGACGTAGCCAGGGTGCCCGTCGATCGCGATCAACACCTTGAAGTCGGGGTAGGCGTTGTAGAGCATGTACGGCCCGGCCAGAACCACCGTCCCGTTCACCGGCGCGTAGACCGTCGAGCCCGCCTTGGCGTGGACGTCGCAGGCGGTCGTCGCGAAGGTGCCCCTGGAGCGCGTCGACTCGATGAAGTAGTCGGGGTCGTTGCCGTCCGAGGTCGTTATCCCCGGCGCCATGCGGCCCGCGTTCTCGTTCACGATGCAGGTCCCGTACGGCTGCATCGGTGGGCAGTTGCTGCCGTCCAGCGCCGCCTCGTGGAACTCGGGGCCGATGAGGTCGGCGTACCTGATCGGGCTGTAGATGTCCGTGCCCGCCCAGGTGGCGATCTTGAAGGGCTCGTCGAGCCCCCGGGGCGTGTAAGCGAAGTAGGTGGGCCGCTCGGCGATGATGTCCGAGGTGCCGGTGACCTTGATCCACGAGTTCCTGACCCTGGCGGTCAGGGCGTTGAGGTCGAAGGTGGACCTGCTGGACGGGGCCATGTCCACGTGGGCCGACTCGTGGTCGCCGCCGTCGCCGTGGATCTCGACGTCGACCGAGTTGGTGGTGCTGCCGATGTTGGCCACGCAGAGCCACGACTCGAACCCGGTGCCGGTGGACGCCGTGGGGAAGTACCAGGTCTTAGCGCCGGCGGTGGAGCCGACCACGTCGTGCCCGCCCTCCCAGGCGCCGTGGTAGCAGAAGTACATCGGCCGCTCGCAGAGGACCTCGCCGGGCGAGGTCACGTTGATGGACACGTCCTTCTCGGGCCCGACCTCCTGGTTCACGAACAGCGTCGTGCGCGAGTGCGCCTTGAGCGCGTATTCCTTCGTCATGGGCCCGCCGTCGAAGAGGTACTGCACGCTGGCGGTGGTGTCCTCGTTGCCGGGGTTCATGATGCAGAGCCATTCCTCGAAGCCCTTGCGGGTTGTGCCCTCGGCGAAGTGCCACTCGGGCGCGGGGGCGGACGCGCCCGTGGCGGTGTGTCCGCCCCTCCAGGCTTTCTTGTAATCGAAGTACATCGGCCGCTCGGCGATGATGCCCTCGGGAGCGGTCACCTTCACCGAGACGTCCTGGCCCGCGCCGACCTCTTTGTTCACGTCCAGCGTGACCCTGGAGTTGGCGGGCAGGTCGGCGGACTTGTCGATGGTCCTGCCGTCACCGAGCATGTAGGTGAGCGAGGCGGTGGTGGGTCGCACCGTCGGGTTCTGCAGGCACAGCCACTCCTGGAAGCCTGACCGGGTGGTGCCCTCGGCGAAGTACCACGACTGCTCCGGCTCGAATACGCCGGCGGCCGAGCTGCCTCCCGTCCAGACGCCCTTGTAGTTGAAGTAGAGCTGGCGCTCGGCGAGGATCCCCGGGTCCGCGACGATGCTGATGGACACGTCCTTGTCGGGGCCGACCGCGTCGTTGACGCACACGGAAGCACCCGCGTATGGCTCGAGGTGCATGGCCTGCCTGGTGGGGGCGCCCGCCCCGAAGAGATAATAGATGGTGACCGCCGCGGCCTTGGCCCCGGGGTTGCGGAGGATGAGGTACTCCTCGAACCCGTTGCGCGTGGTGCCCTCTGCGAAGTAGGCCGAGCCCTCGGGTTCGGACGCGCCCAGAGCGTCGTGGCCTCCGTCCCAGGTGTAGGGTCCGGCGGATGCGTTGAGGGCGGTGCCCGCGATAAGGGTGGCGGTGATGAGCACCAGCGCGAGCAGCGCCGATGCCCGGGTGAATACTGTTCTTGCCTGACAACCGGGAGCTGGCATAGAACTAATAGTAACAGGGCCCGTGAGAGATTCAAGGGAGGCCTCCATGAGAGTACTGCTGATAAGTGAGAACCGCTGCCGGGACAACATGGTCCCCTGGCCCATCGGCGCCGCCTGCATCGCGAGCGCGGCGCGCGCGGCCGGGCACGAGGTGCAGGGCCTGGACCTGATGTTCAGCGGCGACGCGGCGGAGGAGGTCGCGGGCGCGATCGAGGAGTTCTCGCCCGACTGCGTCGGCCTCTCGGTGCGCAACATAGACAACCAGGACATGAAGGACAACGAGTTCTTCATGCCGGCGGTGAAGGACATCGCGGGGGTGGTGCGGTCGAGCACGTCGGCTCCGCTGGTGCTGGGCGGCGCCGGGTTCACCATCTTCCCGCTGGAGTGCCTGCGGTATACGTCCTCAGAGCTGGGGATCGTGGGAGAGGGCGAGGACTCGTTCGTGGAGCTGCTGGGCAGGCTCGAGTCGGGCACGAGCCTCGAGGGTGTGGCAGGGCTCGCGCGGCTTAAGGACGGGCGAGGGACGGTGAACCCGCCCGGGCCTCCCTTGCGCTTCCGCGATATGCCCGCCCCCGACAGGAGCACGTTCGGCGTAGCCGGCTACGACTGGGTTCCGGGGCACGCCCCACCTTTCCTCGCGAACATCCAGGCGCGGCGCGGCTGCAACATGCGCTGCATCTACTGCACCAACCCGATCATCGAAGGGCGCGAGATCCGCTGCCGCGACGCCGCCGACGTGGCCGGCGAGCTCGAGTCGCTGGAGAAGGAGCACGGCCTGCGCACGGTCCTGTTCACCGACTCCAACTTCCTCTACCCGACCTCCTACGCCCGCGAGCTGTGTGCGCGCATCGTCGAGCGCGCGCTGTCGATCAAGTGGTTCGCCACCGTCAACCCGATGGTCTACGAGCCCGGCCTCTATAGGCTGATGAAGGAGGCGGGGTGCATCGCGGTCTCGCTGGGCAACGAGAGCGGGTCCGACGAGATGCTGCAGTCGCTCAAGAAAGACTTCACAGCATCGGACGTGCGGAAGAACGCGGCGGCGGCGCGCGAGGAGGGCCTGACCGTGAACTGCTTCCTGATGCTGGGCGGCCCCAGGGAGACGCGCGAGTCCGTCGAGGAAAGCATCGCGCTGATGGAAGAGTTGCGGCCCGACTCGGTGATAGTCACCGTCGGCGTGAGGATATTTCCCGGCTGCGAGCTCGAATCGATCGCGGTGGCCGACGGGTTCATCGCCGAGGGGCAGGACCTGCTCGAGCCGGCATTCTACCTAGCCCGGGACGTCGCGCCCTGGCTCTACGACAGGATGTCGGAAGTCTGCGCGACCCGCCCCGCCTGGTCCCTCTAGGGTGGGGACAGGTACTTTCCACCTTTTTTCCACTTATGCAGCTCTGCAAGAAGGGGACAGGTACTTTCCACTTCTTTTTCTATTCTTCGATCGACGACGAGACATTCCGGAAGAAAAAGAAGTGGAAAGTAACTGTCCCTATTGGAGGGTACCGACCAGCCAGATGTCCTCGACGGTCCAGCCGTTGAGTGGCCGTCCCGAGATCTTCCAGCCCGACCCGCTGTTGTTGATTCTCACCACCAGGGACTTGCCCGCCTTGCTCCCGATCAGCGACTGCAGACGGTCCGCCAGCGTCAGCGTCCGCGTGTTGCCGCCCGAGGTGACCTGGACCTGCAGGCTGTCGATGGCCACCAGCGCCGTGTTGTTGTCGCTGGACAAAACCCGCGTGGCCGGCCCGGTCACCACGTACTTGTTGGTGCTCAATGCCGCCCTGATCGAGGCGCGCGGGCCCTCCATCGGAAGGAACCCGGGGTCGAAGAGCGAAAACAGCCCCTCGCTGTCGCCCTTCTGGAGATACTGGTAGTACAGGTTGACGGCCGCGGTGGGGTTTCCCGCGGCGGTCTTACCGCTGGGAACCAAGACCAGAACGACGGCGACCGCGATGATCGCTGCGGCGACCGACACCACGATGATCCAGATAGTCCTGCTGCTCAGAGGAGCCCTGCTCCTCGGCTTCAGGGCCGAGGGCTGATGCGGGGCCTTTGACTCGGCGACGCTACGGCGCAGCGCCGATGACGCCACCTCTTCCGTCAGGAAAAACCCGTCATACTCGTTGCCGCACGACGCGCAGACCTTGCTGCTGAGCGGAAGGGTCTCCCCACAGATCGGGCACTGCATAACCTGCTCCTCGCTGCCCGTAAGTACCGTTGCTCTGATTCTATAATGATGCAAGTCGTTTCCGCACTATTTTCAGCATATCAACAGGGTTGAGCTTTCGCGTGCCCGCCGCGGAATCTTTGATATAGAATTTTAGACGTACGCGAGTCAGGTCCGTTGGAACGGGGAGAAGCGGAATGAAGATCAATGACCCACAGAGCTACCTCGACAGCCTTCGAACGCTCGAGCGCAAAGTCTACGTGCTCGGTGAGCGCTGCGGCAACACCGTAGACCACCCGCTGGTGAGGCCGTCGGCCAACGCCGTCGCCGAAACGTACGAGGTGGGCGCGGAGCCCGAGGCCGCCTCGCTGCTGTTCACCACCTCGCACCTCAGCGGCAGGGAGATAAGCCGGTTCACCCACATACACCAGAGCACCGACGACCTGGTGGACAAGATCCTGATGCAGAGGCTCCTGGGCCGCCGCACGGCGACCTGCTTCCAGCGCTGCGTCGGCATGGACGGCTTCAACGCGCTCTACTCGGTCACGCATGAGTGCGACGAGGCGCACGGCACCCCCTACCACACCCGCCTCAAGGACTACCTCGAGTGGGTTCAGGACACCAACGTCGTGGTCGAAGGCGCGATGACCGACGTCAAGGGCGACCGCAGCCTGCGCCCCGGCGATCAGCCCGACCCGGACATGTTCCTGCACGTGGTGGACAGGACCCCCGAGGGCATAGTGGTCCGCGGCGCCAAGGCGCACCAGACCGGCGCGCTCAACTCGCACGAGATACTGGTTATGCCGACCACCGCGATGCGCGAGGGCGAGGAGGAGTTCGCCGTCTCGTTCGCGGTCCCGGCTGACACCAGGGGCATAACCTTCGTCCTGGGCCGGCAGCCGTCCGACACGCGCAAGATGGAGGGAGGCCCGCTGGACGTGGGCAACCCCGGCTACGGCAGCCAGGAGGCGCTGGTCATCTTCGACGACGTGTTCGTCCCCAGCGAGCGCGTGTTCATGTGCGGCGAGACCGACCAGAGCGGTAAGGTCGTCGAGCGCTTCGCGTCCTTCCATCGCCAGAGCTACGGCGGCTGCAAGGTCGGCGTCGGCGACGTGCTGGTCGGCGCGGCCCAGCTCGCGGCCGACTACCAGGGCGCTTCAAAGGCCAGCCACGTGCGGGACAAGATCACCGAGATGATCCACCTCAACGAGACCCTGTTCTGCTGCGGCATCGCCTGCAGCGCGCAGGGCCGCGCCACCGGGGCCGGCAACTACGAGGTCGAGCCGCTGCTCGCCAACATCTGCAAGCTCAACGTCACGCGCTTCCCCTTCGAGATCGCGAGGCTGCTGCAGGACATAGCGGGTGGCCTCATAGTCACCATGCCCTCGGAGAAGGACTTCGACAACCCCGAGACCGCGGCTTTACTGGAGAAGTACCTCAAGGGAGTGGGCTCGGTGCCGACGCTCGACCGCATCAAGGTGCTGAAGTTCATCGAGAACATGACCGTCGGCTGCGGGGCCGCGGCCTACCTCACGGAGAGCATCCACGGGGCGGGCTCGCCACAGGCGCAGCGCATCATGATCTCCAGGCTCGCTAACCTTGATGAGAAGGTCGAGCTGGCCAAGCGCATCTCTCACATAGAGGACTGAGCTCAGGGCCTACCCGCCCGAGGACACCAGCCCCACGAAGCCGAAGATCAGCGCCGCGATCGCGGCACCGCCGAACATCCACAGCCCCACGCCCGGGTGCGAGCCCGTCATCTTGGCGTAGACCATGGCGATGTTCACCGAGGCCATCCCCGCCGCGGCTATCGCGAAGACGAACGCCAGCGCGCCACCGATCCTGCGCCTGAACAGCATCAGGATGCCGCCGATCATGATGAGCGAGCCCAGCAGCAGCGAGAAGAACGCGGTGAAGAAGACTGTCCCGCCGCCGGTCAGCACGATGGACATGCCGCTGCCTCCCAGTCCCGAGCCGCCGGTCATGATCCTCAGGCCCGACACGTTCAGGCCCATGACCGTAAGCCACGGCAGGAAGGTCGACCCCACCACCGCTCCGCCGGCGATCAGCGCAAGCAGGCCCAGTACGGTCGAGCCCCTGCGCGCGGCCGGATACTGCTGAGCGTACTGGGGATTCTGAGCGTATTGTCCCTGCGGGTAGCCTCCCGGGGGAGCCGGAGCGTAAGGACCCTGGCCGTAGGCCGGCTGCTGGTAGGCGCCCGACACGGGCGCCGCAGGAATCTGCATGGTCTGTTGCGGGTAAGGCCCTTGCGGCGCGTATTGCTGCGGCGGAGGGGCCTGTGGCTGCGGGCCCGGTGGGGCGTAGGGCGCCGGGGCCGCTGGCGGCTGAGCAGGCATGGCGCGCGTCGCGTCCTCGGGCGGCTGGCCGGCAGGCGGCTGGCCGATCCCCGGCGGGGGCGCGGGAACCCCGGCCTGGGGCGGCGCCTGTCCGGCCTGGCCGGCCTGCGGCATCGGAGAGCCGCAGTGGATGCAGAACGGTCGCTGCTCGTCGGTCTCCTTGCCACAGTAGGGACAGTTCATCTCCCACCCTCCCATCTCTTACGCCACACCAGACTGTCAGTACTCGATCTTCAGCTTGCCGGCGAGGTCGGCGGCCTGCGTGTTCAGCTTCTCGATCTCTTTCTGGATCGAGTTGATCTGGTCTTCGATCGGAGTCTTCTCGGCGACTATCTGGTCATCGTTGGTCGGCTGGCCGTTGGCGGCCTGGTCGATGGCCACGTTGTAGATCGCCGCGTCCTGCTTGATCAACTGGGAGCGCTGGTTGATCAACTCCAGCGCACTCAGCCTGTTCTGGGCATACTTCTTGAAATCGGTCACATCGTTGAGAGCGATGATCTTGTCGTACTCGGGCTTGGTCGCCTGCGCCGCCACGTTGATGGCGTCGACGTCCTTGACCAGGTCGTTGAAGAACCCCTTCATGGCGGTGGCGGTCTCGGGGGTGATGTTCTGGATCGTGTTGAAGAAGGCGGTGAGCTTCTTGCCCTGGTCAATCAGCTTCTGCTGGTTCAGGGCCACCTGCTTGCTCAAGTCGTGCGCGATCTGGAGGTACTGGCGTGCCTTGGACTCTTCAGAGCCGCAGCCGGCAAGGAGAGCTATCGTGAGGGCGGCGACGACTATGACAGCGAGGAGCATGCCCGGGAGCTTCAGTCTCTTCAAATCTGTCCTTTCATGGCCCTGTGCCGATCAACCGCTACCCCTATTCTAATTAAGAATGCGGCGCCGCCGCCATAGTTCCCGACAGTGCGCTCCGCTCAACAGAAACCGACCCTGGAAGATCACGCGCTACATCAGGCCCCGCTCACTGGATATCTTCACCTGCATCTCGACGAAGTTGGCGGGCGGCTCCTTCGCGTCGGCCTTGGCTACCATCGTGACGGCCTCAACCGGGCAGGTCGGCACGCACAGTCCGCAGCCGATGCAGCGGTCGAGGCCCACCCTGTTGAAGTCGTCGCCCTCGACGATCGCCTCGATCTGGCAGCGCTCCAGGCAGGTGCCGCAGGCGCTGCACTCGTCAGTGTCTATCGAAGCCTGAAACGAAGAGAGCGCGTGGTCCGCGGGCCTCGCGTACGTCTTGAGCGCCTTGAGCATGTTGCAGCTATCACCGCAGCAGGTGCAGATGTTCATGATTGTCTGCGAGTTCGACGGCGCCAGGACCATCGCGTTCTCCTCGGCCCTGTCCAGTATCGCCAGGCACTCGTCGAGCGTGATCTCCCTGCCGATCCCGTTCTCGATGTAGTAGCTCGCGGCCATCCCGAAGGTGAGGCAACTCTCCATGGGATGGGAGCACCCCTCGCCCAGGAGCTGCTTCTCCTTGCGGCATATGCAGTCGGCCACCGCGAACACTTCCTGGGCGCGCGCCAGCTCGCGGGCGCTGTCGTAGGTGGCGACCGAGGTGGTGGTGTCTATCGCCGCGTCCACCGGAACGACCCTCATCTGCTTGGTCTCTACTCCCTCCCAGGCTTTCATCAGGTGAGGGAGGTACTCTGACAGCAGCACGGCCAGCTCCTCGTCCATCGCCTTGAGGTGAAACTCGTAGATGCCTATCAGGAACTGCATCGCCATGTAGTAGGGCTGGCCGTCGATGCGTATCCTGTAGATGCTGCCCGCCCTGGCCATCGATTCGAGCTTCTCCGCGGCTTCCGATTCGTCCAGTCCCAGGCGCACGGCGATGGCCTGCGCCGTCTCGGGAAATCTGTTGAGCCCCATGGCGAGCTCCGCCTCCTCGGGGGTGAAGTACCTCTGGAGGAGCTTTATCTCCACTCCGCTGCCGGTGGCGGGAAAGCCTCCCGGCAACCCGTCCAGGAACTCACGCAACCTGACGTAGACATCCTCTGACATCCGAATCCTCCTCACGCGTGGCGGCTCACGGCCTTCATATCCTAAACCGTGCGGCGGGTCGGCGGGTAGAGGCAAGTGGTGGGCAACAAGGCAAGCTCAAATCATCGTTAAAGGAAGGACGACTGCTGCCTGCCGGAGCCGGCCGGCAGTTCGACATGTATGGTCAGCCTCTGGCTGTGGTTCCTGCATGCAACAATGAGGTTGGTCGGCGGAATTTTTCCCGGCGGGCGGGGGACGCGCGAGGACGGGAGGTCGCCACCGGCGCGCCCATCGTGTGGCGTCGCGCCTGGGGTAGCTTTTTTGCTTGCTTATCCTCGCGTCGCGGACCCGGCAGACTCTCTGTACCTATAGAACGCTGTGGAGGCTGTGCAAAAAACCCACCCCGAGGCGCCCAACCTTATCGAACATATTTACTCTTGATTTTTCGGTTTTTGTTCGGTACCATGAACGGAGAGGCCAACTGATGACGGACGGGACATGGAAGAGATACTGACGAGAAAACAGGTTCAGGTGCTCGAGTTCGTGAGCGACTTTCGGGCTCGCTCCGGCTACTCCCCCACGCTGCGCGAGACGGCCGGGGAGCTCGGGCTGTCGTCCGTCGCTACGGTCGCCGAGCACGTCGATGCTCTCGAGGCCAAGGGGCTGGTCCGGCGCAAGAAAGACCGCGCCCGCTCGCTGCTCCTCACCGGCCGGGGCCGCGCGGTGCTCGACCGGCGCCAGGCTCCGGCGCGCGGCGGCTTGAGCGCGATCACGATCCCTCTGCTGGGCACGATCGCGGCGGGCGAGCCGGTCGAGGCACTCGCCGTCCCCGACGAGATAGAGGTCCCCTCCTCGCTCGCCTCGGGCAGCCGGGTCTATGCGCTCAAGGTGTCCGGCTCCTCGATGGTTGACGAAGGCATCTTCGACGGAGACTACGTGGTGGTCGAGCAGAAGCAGGTCCCGGAGAACGGCGACACCGTTGTCGCCCTCATCGACGGCACGCAGGTGACCCTCAAGAAGTTCTACAAGGAGACCGGGCCCGCCGGTCCGCGCATCAGGCTCCAGCCGGCCAACTCCGCGATGGAGCCGATCATCCTGGGGCCGGACGAGACGATCCAGATACAGGGCAAAGTGCGGGGCGTGCTGCGGGTCTATTGACGTAGCGCCGGCGTCTCGAGACCGTAGCGCCGGCGTCCCGCCGGCATGTAACGACAGGCAGGAATGCAATGAAAGATACAAAGCAGAGAGCGATGGTCCACATCGACATGGACACCTTCTTCTGCTCGGTCGAGCGGCTGTTCGACCCGGAGCTCGAGGGCAGGCCGGTCATAGTGGGCGGCCAGCCAGACCAGCGGGGCGTGGTCGCGGCCTGCTCGTACGAGGCGCGCGAGTACGGGGTCCACTCGGCCATGCCGCTCGCGAAAGCCGGCAAGCTGTGCCCGCACGCTGTCTACCTGTCCGGCAACTTCAAGGCCTACGTCCATTACTCCGGCCTGGTGCGCGACATCCTCGACGAGTACACGCCGCAGATCGAGCACGCGGGCATCGACGAGGCCTACCTCGACCTCACCGGATCGAGGCTCGCGTTCGGCGAGCCCACCGACACAGTCCAGGAGATACGGAAGCGCATAGCGGACGAGCTCGGCCTCCCCGCCTCGGCAGGCCTCTCGACCGCCAAGGTCGTGAGCAAGGTCGCCTCGGCGGCCGCCAAGCCCGATGGTTTCCTCGAGATAAGATCCGGGGAAGAGCTCGCGTTCCTGTCCCCTCTGCCGGTGGAGAAGCTGCCCGGGGTCGGGCCCGTCTGCCGCGCTTCCCTGCACGACCTGGGCATTCATACCGTGGGCGACCTCTCGCTCCTTCCGGTCGAGGCACTCCAGAGCGTGCTCGGCTCGTGGGGCAGGGTGCTGCACGAGCACGCGCGCGGCATCGACAAGAGGCGGCTGGAGGGCGGCAGGCTGCCCCGCTCGGTCAGCCGCGAGACGACGTACGACACCGACACCATCGACTACGACATGGTGCGCTCCACCCTGCTGCTGCTCTCCGAGAGATGCTGCCTGGCCCTTCGAAGGGACGGGCTATCGACGAGCCGCATCGCGGTCAAGCTGCGCCATTCCGATTTCAAGACATACATGAAGTTCCGCACACTCGAGGTCCCGACCGACCAGGAGCAGACGGTCTACCGGACCGCGCTCGAGCTCTTCGAGAGGCTGCTCGACAGCGGCGTCCGCATCAGGCTGGTGGGCGTCGCCCTGACCGGGCTCGCGGTGGCCGGCTGCCAGGGAGAGCTGTTCTCGGGCCTGCGCGAGGTGGGCGCCGACAGCTTCAAGATGGACAACCTCAACGAGAGCGTCGACCGCATCCGCGAGCGCTACGGTTTCTCATCGATAGTAAGGGGAAGCACCGCCGCCCTGGTTCCGGGACGCGGCGGACCCGCGCGGGGTCGGGAGTGCAGGTGAGACTAAAGGGGGCCCGTCGTGCACGGACGCCGCAATGAGATGAGTAGTGATGAACAGGTTCGTCCATCTGAACTGCCACAGCAACTTCAGCCTCCTCTACGGCGGCTCGTCGACCGCCGAGCTCGTCGAACGCTGCGCGGAGCTCGAGATGGACACCCTCGCCCTGACCGACCGCGACGGCCTGTACGGCTCGGTCCCCTTCTATGAGCAGGCGGTAGCGGCCGGGATCAAGCCGATCATCGGCTGCGACCTGTCGGTCGCCGTCACCGAAACCGCCGAAGGCGGCAAAGAGAGCCGCGTGATACTGCTCGCCCGCGACGAGGAGGGCTACAGCAACCTTTGCCGCGCCGTCACCGAGCGAAGGCTGTCGGCCGAGCCGCTCCTCCTCGAGCGGCTGGCCGCGCTGTCCGGCGGGCTCTTCGCGCTCTGCGCCGACGACTCACTTCTCGAGCGGCTGGTTCCCGTGTTCGGCGAGAGCCTTTACGCCGAGCTGGTCAACAGCGGCACGCCGGCGAGTCACCTGTCCTCGGAGAGGCTCATCGCGCGGGCCGGCTCCCTGGGCGTCCGTTGCGCCGCGAGCAACGGGGTCGCCTTCGCCCGCCGCGACGACTATCGCCTGCACCGGACGCTCTGCGCCGTGCGCCTCATCTGCCCCGTGACGCGAGTGCCTCACTCCGAGTGCGCCGACACCGAGTCCTGGCTCAAGCCGGCCGGTGAGATGGAGCGCCTTTTCAGAGACTATCCCTACTGCTCCGCGCCGGACGCGGTCGCCAACGCGCGCGAGATAGCGCAAGGATGCGACTTCCGCTTCCGGCTGGGGGGGCAGCTGTTCCCGGCGGCCGACCTCCCGCCGGGCGAGACCGCCTTCAGCCACCTGACCAAGCTCTGCTTCGAGGGGGCCGCGCGGCGCTACCGGCCGCTACCGGCGGAGGCGCTGGAAAGGCTGCACTTCGAGCTGGACACCATCCAGGCCATGGGCTTCACGCCCTACTTCCTGGTGGTGCACGACATTGCCAGGTACTGCCGGGAGCGCGGCATACCCGCCGCGGGACGCGGCTCGGCGGCCGGCAGCATGGTCGCCTACGTCCTCGGCATCACCTACATCGACCCGCTGGAGCACGACCTCTACTTCGAGCGCTTCCTCTCGCCCGAGCGCGACGACCCTCCCGACATCGACCTCGACGTGAGCGCCTGCCGCCGCGACGAGGTGCTCGACTACATCTACCGCCGCTTCGGCGAGGACCGGGTGGCGATGATCTGCACGTATGCCACCATGAAGGCGCGCATGGCGGTGCGCGACGTCGCCAAGGCCTTCGGCCTGCCGCCGGAGGAGGTGGACGAGTTTACGAGCAGCGTCCCCCACTGCCGCGCGAGCCAGATCGAGACCGTCGCCGAGGGGATCCCCTCCTACCGCGGCCGCCTACCGCTGGACCGGGAGCCGTACCGGAGCATCCTCGACGTCTGCGCGCGGCTCGACGGCTTCCCCCGCCACCTCTCCATCCACGTCGGCGGCGTGGTCATCGCCGACCGGCCGCTCACCGACATCGTCCCGCTCGAGCGCGCGACCAAGGGCTTCGTCATCACCCAGTACGACATGGGTCCGATCGAGCGCCTGGGGCTCATCAAGATGGACATCCTGGGCCAGAAGGGGCTGTCCGTGATCGAGGACTCCTCGAAGTGGGCCGCGAAGAACCACGGCGCGCGGCTCGACGTCGACCGCCTGCCCCGCGACGACCCCGCCACCCTGCGCCTGCTGGAGGAGGGGCACACGTTGGGCGTCTTCCAGATCGAGAGCCCGGCCATGCGCTCGCTGCTGCAGGCGATGAAGTGCAAGAACATCGAGGACCTCACGCTCTCCATCGCGCTCATCAGGCCAGGCGCCTCGGGAAGCGGCATGAAGGAGCTCTTCCTGCTGCGCCGCGCCGGCCGCGAGCCGCTCCTCTACCTGCACCCGTCGCTCGAGCCGATACTGTCCGAGTCGCTGGGCGCCTTCATCTACCAGGAGCAGGTGATGAAGGCGGCGGTCGCCATCGCCGGGTTCACCCCGGCCGAGGCGGACGGGCTGCGGCGGGCCATGACCAAGGCGCGCTCGCCCGAGAAGATGGAGACGCTGCGGGAGCGCTTCCTGGCGGGCGCCCGGGAAAGCGGGCTGGCGAGCCCCGTCGCGGTCGCGCTCTTCTACGCCATAGCCAAGTTCTCCGGCTTCGGTTTCTGCAAGGCGCACGCGGCGACCTACGGCGAGTTCTCCTACCAGGCGGCCTACCTGAAGGCCCACTTCCCGGCCGAGTTCATCGCCGCGGTGCTGGTGAACGACGCCGGCTTCTACCACCCCAGCGTGTACATCGAGGAGGCCAAGAGGCTGGGCGTGCCCGTGGCGCTTCCCGACATCAACAGAAGCGAGCCCGACTTCCACGTCTCCGGCGGGACCCTCTGCTTCGGGCTGGGCCGTATCAAGGGGATCACCTGCGCCACGGTCGAGTCACTCATGTCCGCCCGCGAGAAGTTCCCGTTCGTCTCGCTGTCCGACTTCCTCTCGCGCGTGGAGACGACCGAGGAGGAGGTCGCGACCTTGATAAAGTGCGGGGCGTTCGACTCTTTCGACAACACCCGGCCCGAGCTGCTGTGGAAGCTCGCCCTGATGTATCCACAGGCGCGGGCGGCCGGAGGCTCGAGGCGCGGCTCCGCGGATGAGGCCGGCGGGACCGCGGACGCCCCGCCCGAGACGCTCCCCCTCCACCTCCCCAAGGTCTTCCCATCCGTGCCGCTGCCGCGCCTGCCCGACTACACCCTGATGCAGAAGCTGCGCATGGAGCTCGAGTACCTCGAGGCCAGCGTCACCTCCCACCCGTTGGAGATCCTGGTGCCCGGCGAGATGGAGCGGGCGCCGGTGAAGAGCCGCGACCTGGGGGGGCACCTGGGCGAGACGGTGAGCCTGGTAGGGTGGGTCATCGCGCAGAGGCGCGCCGTCACCAGGAAGCGCGAGTACATGCAGTTCCTCACCCTCGAGGACCTCACCGGCACGTTCGAGGCCACGATCTTCCCCAGGGAGTACGAGCGGCTGGGCAGGCTCATCGGGATGTCGCGCATACTGCGCGTCACCGGCCTGGTGAGTGACCGGGCGGGGGGGATCTCCCTGATCGCGAGCGACCTCGAACCGCTTGTCGTCTGATAATATTACTGTTGTGGGTTCCGCGGCCGGACCCACCCACCGGTCGCGCTCGATGCGCTCACACCAATTGCGGTGGCGGTGGAGCGGCAGGATGCCCGCCCAAGGAGGGCGACGATGAGACTTTGCAGAGAGTGCGGCTTCCCCCGCAGGTTCTCCAGGTTCCTCGAGTGGCACACGGACGGGACGATCTCCAGCAACGTACGGCCGAGGATACCTCTGATGTTCCTCGAGGTCGACGAGTGGGACACGATGTACGATGAGCTGGCGATGACCATCGGCGGACCGATCGAGCACATCGTGGTCGAGGCGCAGAAACACATCGGCATGGACCTCTACGACATGGTCAAGGGCATCTACTGGAACATCAACGCCAAGCGCGTCCCCAACAGCCGCTACCTCCGTCCCGAGTGGCTGGGCCGCCTGATCGTCTGGGGCATGCGCAACGACCTGGCCGGGCTGGGCGCCGGGCGGGCGCACCTGGAGAGCTACCGGGCGGGCGACCACCTGACGCTTCGCTTCGCGAATCCCTGCCTGATGCCATTGATCGTCGGCAACAGCCAGGGAATATACGAGTCCATCGAGCGGATGCCCGGGTCCAAGGCCGGCTTCAAGATGGATGGCGACGACCTGCTTGTCTACCTGATGCACGCCGAGGAGAAGCCCGTCTCCGAGGACCGGCTCTACCTGGAGGAGGCCCATGGGGGGCCCGGACCTCTGTCGTATGATACCTGCCCGGTCTGCCGGGTCCCACGCAAGATGGCGCGCTCTCTGGAGTGGCACATAGACCGCGGAGAGATCTCCAACCCGCTGAGCGGCAAGCGCGAGGACATGATGGCCGTGCAGTCCATCAACGCGATCCTGCGCGAGTTGGAGCGTGAGCTGGGCGAGGAGGTCATCGACATCGTCTTCCGCGCCCAGAAGTGGTACTCGCTGTCGCGCCTGGAGGAGACGGGCGAGAGCAAGAAGCAGCCCGAGGAGTTCTGGCCCGCCTATCTCGAAGGTATGGCGCTGCGCGGTCTCGGCCACCCGGTGGAGTTCGAGCCGCTGAGCGACGAGGTGACGGTCAAGATCACCAATGCATACAACCAGGACCTCTTCGCGGCGAGGGTCGCCGCGGGGTTCGAGGCGCTCACCGGGAGAGCGACGACGGTCGAGTGGCAGAAGCGCGAGCGCGATGATGCGAGCTATACGATAAGAGCTTCCTGAAGGTGGAGTCGCGCGGAACGTTTGCGTTCAAGCGCGATGCCGGCCGGAGGGCTTCGCGGCATTCTGACGAGTCGCAGAGATTGATTGCGTGTAATCGTTATGCCGGCAAGAGGGCTTCACGGGGGTGAGACCCCTTGTGTTGCATTGGGAGATGAAGTCAACTTGGACATCAGCAGCATGATCACCTACGAGGGGCTGCGCCTCTTCCTGGGGCCCTTGTACTCCATGCACCTGCGCATGCGCTGCGAGGGCGCGGACAACGTCCCGGAGAGCGGGGGCGGGCTGCTGGTGGCCAACCACAGGTCTTATGCCGACCCGCTGGTGCTAGGTTACTGCATCGAGAGGTTCATCAACTTCGCCGCCGGCTCGCACCTCTACCTGGTTCCCGGCAGCAGGTCGATCTTCAAGATGATCGGTTTCTTCGAGATGAACATCTACGGCGGCGAGCAGGGTGACCAGAGCCTTGGGGAGGGCGCGAGGCTTCTTTCGAATGGCGGACTCATCGGTCTTTTCCCCGAGGGCATAGAGTCTTTCATGCACGTCTACAGCGCGAGCAGGATCGCGCAGTTCAAGACCGGGTTCGCCAAGCTCGCCCTGGAAAACCGCGTGCCAATCATCCCCGCCGCGATCATCGCCAGCGAGGAGAAAGAGATAATCAAGCTTCCCGGGCGCCTGGTATCCTCGTTCGTGAAGCACCCCGACGCCCGCAAGGGCATCGACCTCATCACCTACCGGCACGTCCTGTGCAGGATAGGCAGGCCCATCGACCTGTCCGCGTACTACGGCGAGGAAGAGACCAAGTCCGTGATAGACCAGATCGCGGCCAAGGTGCGCCGGATAGTTATCAAGCTCTACGACGGTGAGGACCTGGACAGGTTTGTGACCGGCGAGACGCCCTTCGACTTCGCCCTCGACCGCGTCTAGGCACTTTCTACTTTTTTTCACTTACGTGTCTGGAGAAGTTGGGGACAGGTACTTTCCACTTCTTTCTCTGTTCTTTGATCGACGACGAGACCATCCGGTAGAGAAAAAAGGTGGAAAGCACCTGGATTAATAAGAA
>PMJJ01000002.1 GCA_003157385.1 Actinomycetota bacterium
CCGAGGACGTCGAGGGCGAGGCCCTGGCGACCCTGGTGGTCAACAAGATCCGCGGCACGTTCACCAGCGTCGCGGTAAAGGCCCCCGGGTTCGGCGACAGGCGCAAGGCCATGCTGCAGGATATCGCGATCGTGACCGGCGGCCAGATGATGACCGAGGAGCTCGGCATGAAGCTGGAGAACGCAACGCTGGACATGCTGGGCAAGGCGCGCCAGATCAAGGTCAGCAAGGAAGATACCATAGTCGTTGAGGGCAAGGGCGCCAGCAAGGACGTCGAGGGGCGCATCTCCCAGATACGAGCCGAGATCGACAAGAGCGACTCCGACTTCGACCGCGAGAAACTGCAGGAGAGGCTCGCCAAGCTCTCCGGCGGCGTGGCGGTAATAAAGGTCGGGGCGGCCACCGAGGTCGAGCTTAAAGAGAAGAAGCACCGCATCGAGGACGCCCTCTCGGCGACCAAGGCAGCTGTCGAGGAAGGCATAGTTTCCGGCGGTGGCGTGGTCCTAATCAACGTCGCGGAATCCATCAAGGCCCCGACCAAGATGGGCGACGACGAGAAGACCGGGATGGAGATCGTGAAGAAGGCCCTGGTTGAGCCGCTGCGCCAGATTGCCAGCAACGCAGGCCTGGAGGGCTCGGTCGTGGTCGAGAAAGTAAAGAACCTCAAGCAGGGCATGGGCCTGAATGCGCTCAACGGCGAGTACGTGAACATGCTTGACGCGGGCATCATCGACCCGGCCAAGGTCACGCGCTCGGCGCTGCAGAACGCTGCGAGCATCGCGGCGCTGCTGCTCACCACCGAGGCTCTCATCGCCGACAAGCCCGAAGAGGGCGGCGGCATGGGTGGGATGCCCGGCATGGGCGGCGGGATGCCACCCGGCATGATGTAAGCCGGAAGAAACAGACACTGAAAGCGCCCGCGAGAGCGGGCGCTTTTTTCTTGCCGCCACGCCGCGTCCGCGAAGCCCGGCCCGCTGATGTAAAATGCTTGTCATGCTGAGAAAAGTTGAGAGAAAGCGGTTGTATACATTCGTCCTTGCAGTTTTCCTGACGGTGGTATGCATTTCCGCGGCCGGCTGCGGGGGCGGTCCCGGTGCCGACGTGTCCGCTTTCCTGAACCAACTTAGTGATGGCAACCAGCGGGCCGCATCCTCGCTCTGCTACGACAAGTATTCTTTTCAAGAGATGCGCGACGCCCTGGGCGACGAGGCGCGCTCGGTTTCCGTCAGGGTCACCAGCGTGAACGAGGAAGGGCAGAAGAAGCTGCGCCGGCAGGGGTATCAACTGAAGGCGGTATCGACGGTCGAGGCGAGGCTGGCAGGGCCAAACGCGGACGTGGAGGCCAGGTACAAGCCGCTGCTCGACGCGGCTCGCTCCGACCTTGATGACGCGTCCAGGGAGCTCGCGGCCGCAAAGGCGCAGCTCGCTTACAGCAGGGTGACCTATGGCCCCAAAATGCCCCAGTACTACGCCGAGCAGAGGAGGATAGCCGCTGTCCAGCCGCGCGTCTCAAGGGCGCAATCGAAGTTCGACACTCTGAACGCGCAGAAGCAGGCGGAGCTCCAGGCGCTGAAAAGCGCGGCAGAGAAGCAATACGGGAGCGAGAAAGCGGCGCGGGACAAGGCACTGGCCGCGAACTCGGTCTCCTTGCCGGCCACTCTGGTGCGGGTGGAGCTGGTGAACGGCAAGTCCGTCGAGCCGCGAGATTTCGTTCTGGCCTCCTGCGGCGGCGCCTGGAAACTCTACTCGCAGCAGGCGAAGTAGAAACAGTAGAAACAACTGCAGAGAGGTCGACATCATTTCCTTTACCCGGTACAGCCTACATGATTAAATAAGCACAAACACGACCCCTCTCAAACCGCTATGGAGGTGCTTTTGGAAGTCGAAATCGGCATGGGTAAATCAGGACGCAGAGCTTACGGGCTCGACGATATCGCGATAGTGCCTTCCCGCAGGACCCGCGACCCCGAGGACATCGACCTGTCCTGGCAGCTCGGCCCTTACCGGTTCGAGCTTCCTTTCCTGGCGTCGGCGATGGACGGCGTGGTCGACCCCAAGATGGCCGTGCTGGTCGGAAAGCTGGGCGGACTGGGGGTGCTCAACCTGGAGGGGCTCCAGACGCGCTACGAGGACCCCGACCCCATACTGGCGGAGATCGCCGCGCTTCCCAAGGAGGAGGCCACCCGGGGCATCCAGCGCCTCTACGCTCAGCCTATAAAGCCCGAGCTCATCGGCAGGCGGATCAAGGAGATCAAGGACTCCGGGGTGATAACCGCGGCGTCGTTGACCCCCCCACACGTGGAGCAGCTCTACCCGTACGCGCTGGAGGCGGGCCTCGACGTTCTCATCATCCAGGGCACGGTCGTGAGCGCCGAGCACCTGAGCGACACCCGCGAGCCGCTCGACCTGTACAAGTTCATCAGCGACCTCGACGTTCCCGTCGTGGTCGGTGGCTGCGCTTCCTATCACACTACGCTCCACCTGATGCGGACCGGAGCCGTGGGCGTGCTGATCGGCGTGGGCCCGGGGCACGCCTGCACGACTCGCGGAGTCCTGGGCATCGGCGTCCCTCAGGCGACGGCGCTGGCGGACGCGGCGGCGGCGAGGGCCAGGCTGATGGANNAAGTGCGTGGCCTGCGGCGCGGACGCGGTCATGATCGGCGCGCCCATCGCCAGGTCCAAGGAAGCGCCCGGCCGCGGTTTCCACTGGGGCATGGCCACCTTCCACCCCGAGTTGCCGAGGGGCACCAGGGTGCAGGTGGGACAGGCCGCGAGCCTCCAGGAGATCCTCAAGGGGCCCGCGCACGAGAACGACGGCACGTTCAACCTGTTCGGCGGCCTGCGCATGTCGATGGCCACCTGTGGGTACGCGACGATAAAAGAATTCCAGCGCGCCGAGGTGATGGTGGCGCCCGCGCTGCAGACCGAAGGCAAGTCCATCCAGCGCAGTGAAGGTGTGGGGATGGGCAAGTAAGAAAACGCAAGTTTTGGGGTCAGACCCCTTAACTTGCATTTTCGAAAGCACGGTTGATATCACAAAACGCAAGTAAAGAGGTCTGACCCCAAAACTTGCATGGCCAGGGTGGAGGTATCGGATTGGCCGTTTCCCATGATCACTCGATATTCGTCGTCGATTACGGCGCCCAGTACGCGCAGCTGATCGCG
>PMJJ01000016.1 GCA_003157385.1 Actinomycetota bacterium
GCCGGGCGAAGGGAGTCCCTGGCGAATATCTGCACCGTCTGCTCGGGCATGTCCAGAACGCTGGCGATCTTTCGGATGAGCTCTGAGCTCACCGCCCGCATCTCGTCGCCCGAGACCTTCTTGAGCACCGGGACGCAGGCCTGCATGGCCCGCTGCCGCGCCATGGGGGTGGAGGTGTCCATGGACTCTATTATCTTGGCCACCGAGAAGTCCAGCAGGGACTCGGCGGAGGCCTTGACCTCGTCGAAGGCTTCTCCGCCGCCTTTTTCCACCAGTGAGGCCGGGTCCTCGCCCGCCGGGAGGGTCACCACGAAGACCTCGATCCCGAACCGGTCGAAGAACTCCAGCACACGCCGCGCGGCCTCGGTGCCGGCCCGGTCGGCGTCGAACGAGAGGTAGACCCGGTCGCAGAACTTGCCCAGCAGGTCGAAGTGGTTCTCGGTCAGCGCCGTGCCCAGCGAAGCTACCACCGGCAGCACGCCGGCCTGCCTCAGAGCAAGGAGATCGGTGTAGCCCTCGACCACGATGGCCTCCCTGGAGTCCTGTATAGCGGGGCGCGCCTGGTAGAAGCCGTAGAGCGTGTGCCCTTTGCGGTAGATGGGGGTCTCAGGCGAGTTCAGGTACTTGGGCCCCTCCTCGTCGGCCCCTCCCGGTATCTTGCGCCCGCCGAAGGCGACCACCCTGCCCCGGTGGTCGAGGATGGGGAAGACCACGCGGTCCCTGAAGATATCGTAGACGCCCCGCGAGCCGGCCTGCCGCTGGCCCGAGCGTTCTTTTGCCAGGCCGACCGTGGCAAGCTCACCCTCCTTGAACCCCTTCTTGAGGAGGAACCCGCAGAGGTTGTCCCAGCCGGGGGGAGCGAAGCCGAGCTTGAACTCCTCTACTATCTCGCCGGCGAAGCCCCTGCCCGAGAGGTAATCGCGCGCCCTGGCGGCGCCAGGAGTCTCCACCAGACTGTAGTGGTAGAAGTCGGCCGCGGTCTGGTTGAGCTTGAACAGCCTATCCTTCTCCTGGCGGCCGCGGAGCTCGTCCGGGGAGGAGTCCTCGTAGCTGACCTGGTAGCCGATGCGGTCAGCGACGCGCTCGACCGCCTCGGTGAAGCTGAGCCCCTCCATCTGCATGACGAAGTTGAACAGGCCGCCGCCGGCCTTGCACCCGTGGCAGAAGTAGACCTCCTTGGCGGGATTCACGTAAAAGGACGGGTCCTTTTCCTGGTGGAACGGGCAGGGCCCGCGAAATTCCCGGCCGGCCTTTTTCAGCGGCACGTACTCGGAGATCAGCTGGACTATGTCCGAGCGCTCGCGCACCGCCTCTATGTCGGTGTCCTTGATCCTACCGCCGGGGGACATGCTTCCTCGCTCCATAGCTATGTCGGGGGCCGGGTGCCAATGCCTATAATCGTTCGACCGCAGGGGAATCTAACCCTCGGACGCGTCCGCACATTCGCGGGTTCAATCGACCATCCACGACCGGGGCAGGAAGAACTCCCGGTACCTGGCCAGTGCGTATCTGTCTGTCATGCCGGCCACGTAGTCGCAGACCTTCACCGGCAGCATCGTCTCATCGACCGGCCTGAACTCCGCCGGCAGCTCGTCAGGATTGTCGAGATAGAAGCGGGTGAGGGCCTCGAGCACCATCACCGCCTTGTCCTCCTCGGTCTTGGCGATCGAGCCGATGTAGACGTTGGTAAACAGGAAGTCGCGCAGCTCATCCATGAGCTCCCAGGTCTCGGGGCTCATGCGGATCCTGTCGCCCGCCTCGCTGTTCTCCACGGTGTCATGAGCCAGCGAGTCTATCCTCTCGCTGGAGGTGGTTCCCAGCCTCCGGATGGGCTCCAGCGGCAGGTCAGAGAGCTTCAACACCCCCGCCCTGACGGCGTCGTCGATGTCGCTGTTGATGTAGGCGATGCGGTCGGAGAGCCTGACCACCTGGCCCTCCAGCGTCTCCGGAAGAGAATCGCCCGTGTGGTTCAGTATGCCGTCCCTGACCTCCCAGGTGAGGTTGAGGCCCTTGCCGCCGTTCTCCAGCACCTCGACCACGCGCAGGCTCTGCTCGTTGTGCTTGAACTGGTCAGGTAAAAATATGGAAAGGGCGTTCTCGCCGATGTGGCCGAACGGCGTGTGACCGAGGTCATGCCCCAGCGCAATCGCCTCGGTCAGGTCCTCGTTGAGGGCCAGGGCACGGGACACGGTCCGGGCCACCTGCGCGACTTCCATCGTGTGGGTCAGCCGGGTGCGGTAGTGGTCCCCCTCGGGCGCCAGGAAGACGTGGGTCTTGTGCTTGAGCCTGCGGAACGACTTGCAGTGGACAATGCGGTCGCGGTCCCTCTGGAAGTCGGTGCGTATCGAGCACGGCTCCTCGGGCCTCTCCCTGCCCCTGCTCTCGGCGACCAGGGTGGCCCTGGGCGAAAGCACCTGTCTCTCGGTATTCTCTATGCGCTCACGTACAGTCAAATATCCTCCGGGGACAGGTACTTTCCACTTTTCTTTTCTACTTTCGAAACCAATGCTGCACGGAGCCAGGTAGAAAGTACCTGGCACTTTCTACTTTTTCAGTGCTTCGATCAGGCCCTCGCCCATCACGCGCGCACGCTCCAGCGCGGCGGTGTCCTCGGCGGCAGGTCGCGTCGCCGCGACGCCCTGGTGTCCCGGGCCGGTCGCCATCGACGAGTCGCCGACGATCAGCATCCCGTGGACGAGCAGGATGTCGTGGATCGCCCGCAGAGTCGTCTCCTGGCCGCCGAACTTGCCCGCCCCTACGGCCACCGCGCCCGCCGGCTTGTTGACCAGCGCCTTCTCACCTCTCAGGTTACGGCTCTTGTCCCAGAACGCCTTCAACTGGCCGCTCAGAGTCCCGAAATACACCGGGCTTCCCACCACCAACGCGTCGGCATCCCTGAGCAGGTCAAAGGCGTCGGCGAGCGCCGGGAACGTATGGCACGTCTCCGGACAGGGGGTGGCGCACGCCACACAGTAGGGCTCCTCCTGCTCCTCCAGCGCGTCCATCACGTGTATGATATCGGTCTTCGCGCCGAGCTCGCCGCAGCGCTTGAGCACCGCGTCCAGCAGCGCATAGGTGTTGCCCGCCCGCTGGGGCGATCCGTTCACCGCTACCACCAGCATCTCGAACCACCTCCGTGGATGAAATCCAGTTTCCGACCGCCGTTATTAATGGCCCTGCCCGCCGGTCTGCTCGATGTTCGCCTGCGCCGCCGCCAGCCTGGCGATGGGCACCCTGAAAGGCGAGCAGGACACGTAGTCCAGCCCTATGCTGTTGCAGAACTTGATGGAGGTCGGCTCTCCTCCGTGCTCGCCGCAAATGCCGAGCTTGATCTTGTCTCTGGTCGAGCGCCCGCGCTCCACCGCCAGCTTCATCAGGTCGCCAACGCCTTCCTGGTCCAGGCGCTGGAACGGGTCGGACGGGTAGATGTCTTTCTCGATGTAGGTCGGCATGAACCCCTTGACGTCGTCGCGCGATATGCCGAACGTTGTCTGGGTCAGGTCGTTGGTCCCAAAGGAGAAGAACTCGGCGTTGATCGCGATGCGATCGGCCACTATGCAGGCGCGCGGCAGCTCGATCATCGTGCCCACCATGTAGGCCAGGTCGGACTTCTCGGCGCGCAGCACCTCGTCGGCGGCAGTGACCGCGAGCTCCCGCATTACCTGCATCTCCTTCTCGGAGCCGACCAGCGGGATCATGATCTCGGGCTTCACGTCGACGCCTTCGCGGGCGACCTCACAGGCCGCCTGGATTATCGCCCTGACCTGCATCTGGTAGATCTCGGGGTAGGTGATGCCCAGCCGGCAGCCCCTGTGCCCCAGCATCGGGTTGGCCTCCTTGAGCCTCTTGTTGCGCTCGGCGACCTCCTCGGCGCTGACGCCGAGCTCACGGGCGACGCTCTCGATGTCGGCCTCCTCGTGGGGGAGGAACTCGTGCAGCGGCGGGTCGAGGAGCCGGATGGTGACCGGCCTGTCCTGCATTACCCTGAATATGCCCACGAAGTCCTGCTCCTGCATCGGGAAGATCTTCTCGAGGGCCTCCTCGCGCCCCTCGAGCGAGTCGGAGAGGATCATCTGGCGTACCGCGAGGATCCTGTCCCCGCCGAAGAACATATGCTCGGTGCGACACAGCCCGATCCCCTCGGCGCCAAACGCCACCGCCTGCTCGGACTGGCCGGGTGTGTCCGCGTTGGTCCTGATCTTCAGTCGCCGGCGCTCGTCGGCCCAGGTAAGCAACTTGTCGAAGTCCGCGTACACTTTGGAGTCAGCCGCCTTCATGGTCTTGGTGATCAGCACCTGCTCGACTTCCGACGGGCTGGTCTCGATCTTGCCCAGGTAGACCTCTCCGGCCGTGCCGTCGATCGAGAGCCAGTCTCCTTCGGCCACGTCGACGGAGCCGCCGCCCGGCTTGTTGATGGTGAACTTCTTAGCCTCGTAGTCGATGTCGAGAGCGGCACAGCCTACGATGCAGACCTTGCCCATCTGCCTGGCGACCAGCGCGGCATGCGAGGTCGCTCCCCCGAACTGCGTCAGGAAGCCCTCGGCCGCGTCCATGCCCTTGATGTCCTCGGGGCTGGTCTCGTGCCTCACCAGCAGCAGCCTCGCTTCGGGGTCCCGCTGCTTCATCTCGTGCGCGTCCTGCGCGAAGAGCACCACCTGTCCCGTCGCCGCCCCGGGCCCGGCCTTGGTGCCCGTCGCGACCATGCGGCCGTCGCGCTTCGCCTGCTCCTTGGCCTGCATGTCGAATATCGGGCGCAGCAGGTCGTTGAGGCTCTCGGGGTCGATGCGGTCTATCGCCTCGTCGGGCCAGATGAGCCCTTCGTCCACGAGGTCGATCGCTATCTTCACGGCGGCAAAGCCGGTGCGCTTACCGGCCCGGGTCTGCAGCATCCAGAGCTTGCCCTCCTGGATCGTGAACTCGAAGTCC
>PMJJ01000012.1 GCA_003157385.1 Actinomycetota bacterium
GGGCCTACATCCGCTGCGAGGGCAGGACCTTCGGCGACGTCCCGCTCAACATGGAGTTCAAGATGGAGGTCTGGGACTCGCCCAACTCCGCCGGGATCGTCATCGACGCATTGCGTTGCTGCAAGCTGGGGATGGACCGCGGCCTCTCGGGCGCGCTGATGGGGCCTGCCGCCTACTTCATGAAGTCGCCCCCGGTGCAGTTCGCGGACAACGACGCTCGCGACATGGTCGAGGCCTTCATCCACGGCGACGAGGCCGGGATGATAACCACCGGGCAGATGGGCAACGGCAAGGACCTCGAGGACCTGCGCAACCCCGTCTCCGAGTAGTCAGGGCGGCCCGCAAGGGCTGGAGGCGGCCTTGGAAGAGAACCGCGTCATCGCCTACAGCGGATGCTCTTACGCGAACGAGCCCCGGGAGTTCTGCCTGGCTGGCGTGCACCACACCATCTCGAAGGTCATCTCCGCGCGCGTCGAGCAGGTCCAAGGACTCGAGGGTTTGACCCTCTCGGTCTGGGACGTCCTCGACGACGAGAAAGAACGGTTCAAGCTG
This sequence comes from Actinomycetota bacterium, assembly GCA_003157385.1. Lineage (GTDB taxonomy): Bacteria > Actinomycetota > Geothermincolia > Fen-727 > Anoxymicrobiaceae > FEN-680. The sequence goes on from PMJJ01000012.1 coordinate 553, forward strand.
ACGTATCACTGGGTCTCGGATTTTTGGGAGATTGACCGGGTCGGGCCTCGCTAGGGGCCCTCGAAGCCGATGATCATGTAGGTCGATATCCCCTTGGCCACCAGGCGGTCCTGCTGGGTCACCTCGACCTCGCACACGGCTATCCGGCTGCCCTTCTGCACCACGCTTCCCCTCGCTTCGACGGCTCCAGCGGTAGCGGGCGAGCAGAAGTTGATCTTGAGCTCGATAGTGATCGGGCGCTCGGTGCCTTTCTCCAGAAGCGTCGCCAGCGCGACGCCCGAGGCGGCGTCCGCGATGGACATGACCGCGCCGCCGTGCACGATCCCGCCGACGTTGTAGAGGTGCGGACCGGCCTCCATCCTGAAGGTCGACCACCCGCTGCCTAGACCGGTGACCTCCAGGCCCATGTGCTGGTAGAACGGTGAGCTCTCGACGCGCTCGCGGATGATCTCCTTGTAGCGCTCCTCTTCCTCCTGGGTGCACGCTCCCCAGACGCGGTCGCCGGCTTCCAACCTCAGCCCCGACCCTCGGTGAACCAGGCGACGACGTCATCGAGCCCGTCGTCCAGGCCGACGCGGGGCGCCCAGCCCAGCAGCTTCATCGCCTTGGTGATATCCGGCTTGCGTTGCAGCGGGTCGTCCTGCGGGAGGGGCTCGAAGACCACGCCGGAGTCTGTCTGAGTCTTCTCGCGGATCCTCGCGGCAAGGTCTATCACCCTCATCTCGTTGGGGTTGCCCAGGTTTATGACCTCTCCGGCCACATCTGAAGTGGTCATGGCGCCCTTGAGGCCGGTCACCATGTCGGAGACGTGGCAGAAGCTGCGTGTCTGGTTGCCGTCGCCGTAGATCGTGAGCGGTTCTCCGTCGAGCGCCTGCCGCACGAAGTTGGGGATGACGCGGCCGTCGTCCTTTCGCATGCGGGAGCCGTAGGTGTTAAAGATCCGCACGATCACGACCTCCGTCTCGTACTTCCGCTCGCAGGCTTTGCACAGCGCCTCGCCGAACCGCTTTCCCTCGTCGTAGCAGGAGCGAGGCCCGATCGGGTTGACGTGCCCGTAATAATCCTCGTCCTGCGGCGACACCTCGGGGTCGCCGTAGACCTCCGAGGTCGAGGCCATCAGCATCCGGACGCCCAGCTTTGCGGCCGCATCCAGGCAGTTCATCGTGCCGAGCGAGTTGGCCAGTAGGGTCTCCACTGGCATTGCATAGTAGTCCAGCGGGCTCGCGGGGCTGGCAAGGTGGAAGATCATGTCGGCCTCGACGTCGAGCGGGTCGGTCACGTCCGCCTCGATCAAGCTGAAGCGGGGGTTCGCGCGCGCGCTTTCGATGTTGGCGGCCCGTCCTGTGGCGAAGTTGTCCAGGCAGGTGACTTCCAACCCGTCGGCCAGCAACGCGTCACAGAGGTGGGAGCCGATGAACCCGGCTCCTCCAGTAACCACCGCTCGCTTCACCTTTTTCGCCATGGTTCTCCCGTCATGGTCCGTTCGAGCCAACCCAAGCAAAAGTCTTTACTAAACTAACTGATATAGCTGTTTTTGTCATTAAAACCACAAAGCCTGCGCCGCGCTGTTCTTCTCGCCCGCGGCCGTGGCGGAACGCCGCCGGGCCTGTGATAGAATAACCGCGAAATGAGAATGATCACCTACCCCGACAGTAGAGCACCTCGGGATGTCAACACGGCCCTCCTGGCCTTCTTGCTGGTGATTCTCTCGCCCGTGCTGATCGCGGTCGGATTCATCGTCTACATGTGGACGCGCTTCCGGGGGGCGCCCGCCGCGCCGCGCGAGGGGAGATCGCTGGAGCGCAGGACGGGCGTGAAGACGATGTCCGAGGTCATGGAGCTTCTCGAGAAGATCAAGTTCTCCTCGTCGTTTCCCGGTCCGCTCTCGTCGGCCGTCTCGATATTCATCGACCTCATCCCCTCGGCGCTAGCCGCCACCAGGATAACGGCGGGCCTGATCTACCCTTACCCCCCGTCGTTCGAGCCGATCATGCTGGAGTCGCAGGACGGAACTCCGGTCTGCGGGCATCTCGCGCTTCAGGCCAGCGACGCCAGGCGGCCCGCGCTTATCCTGGCGAGCGGGGCCTGCGCCAGCAAGAACGCCGGCTGGGTTCTCTCGCTCGCGCTCCACGCCTATTTCGACTGGGGCTTCCACGTCCTGGCGATGGACCTGAGGAACCGCGGCGATTCGGGCCGGTTCTCCGAGGCGCCCACCAGCTGGGGTTATCGGGAGTCCGACGACGTCCTTGCCGCGGCCGACTACCTCGAGTCGCTGGAGATCGTTAGCACCGTCGGCGTCTGCGCGGCGGGCATGGCCGGCTCGGCGGCACTGATCGCCGCGGGCCGCTCGCGCCTCGACCGTCCGCTTGCCGGCGGCGTGGTCGCGATCGGCGCCTACGCCGAGGCGGCGTCGGAGGTCGCCAGGCTGTCGGGGCGGAGCCCGTCGGCTCCCACGGCGTCGCTGCGGCGCCTGCTCCAGCGAGTGCTGTTGTTCTGCAAGACCCTGTCGGACGGACCACGGGGGTTCTTCGACCCGGGCAGATATACCCGGGAGGTCGCGTGCCAGTACTACGAGATGGCCGAGAGCGACCTCTATGGCAAGGCGAGCCCCGTCAAGATGATGTCGGAGATCGAGGTCCCGTGCCTGCTGGTGCACGCGCGCGACGACCTGATGTCCCCCGTGGGAGACGCGCACGACCTCCTTGCCGCGGCAGGCGAGAACCCGATGGTCTGCGCGATGATAGTCCCCTCGGGCGGGCACGAGCTCTACGGCCCCGCCACCCGGGGATGGCTGTCGGAGACTCTGGAGACTTTCTTTACCTACTGGGGGGAGTTCAGCGCCGTCCACGAGGAGGGCCTGGGCCTCGCCGGCATAGATAGCATGGACATCTTCGGCAACCCGGATAACTGACCGGCGGCCGCGGGCGGGCGGCGAGTGAAGTGGAGGGACCAGACATGCCTGACACCCCTGTCAAAGACAAGTGCGCGAAGACGCTGACGATCCCTGCGGGGCTCGACGTGATGGAGGACGGCAAGCCGTTCTTCTTCGAGGGCGGCAAGACCGGCTGCCTTCTCATCCACGGTTTCACCGGCACCACGTCCAGCATGCGCCTGATGGGAGAGTACCTGGCGGACAAGGGCATGACCGTCCTGGGTCCGCGCCTGCCGGGCCACGGCACCGACGTCCAGGACATGGGGCGCTATTCCTACACGGACTGGACTTCCACGGTCGAGACCGCGCTGTCGGAGATCCGCGAGCTCTGCGACCGCGTGTTCGTCTCAGGCCTCTCGATGGGCGGGCTGCTCACGCTCTACCTGGCGGAGAGGCACTCCGAGACGCTGGAGGGGGTCATCCCCATCTCAGCTCCCGTGCACTGGCTGGCGCCGGGGGCCCAGGGCGTGGCGCTCAAGTTTGTGGGGGTGCTCAAGCACTTCATGAAAACGATCGCAGGCCCCGGCAACGACCTCAAGGATCCCGAAGTCACCGAGGTAGCCTACGAGAAGCTCCACAGCAACGCGGCGCACCAGCTGGTGAAGCTCGCCAAGGTGGTGGAGGGCGACCTGGACAGGATAACCTGCCCGATCAGGATCTTCGCGGCCAGGGAGGACCACGTGGTCCCTCCCCGCAACTCCGAGTACATACTCGAGCACGTGTCCTCGCAGGACAAGGAGCTCATCTGGCTCGACAACTGCTACCACGTCGCGACCCTCGATTATGACAAGGAAAAGATATTCGAGGCGAGTTATAATTTCATGACGCCTCAAGGCTGAGATCGACCGGAGAACAGGAGCAACACCCATGCGCACATGTCCCCGTTGCGGGGTTCCACGCATACTGATCAGCGAGCACCGCTGGCTTCCCAACGGCACTATAACTCTGGCGCGTGACGAGACCCACAGGATGGTCTTAATCGACAACGACGCGCTCAACTACACCATGGACTCCATCGGCGAGCGCCTGGGTGTGCCGCTCGAGGCCATCATCCAAGAAGCCAAGCGCAAGAGCGGAAAACACTTCATGGACGCGGTGCTGTCCGGCGCAAAGGGCGTGGTCGCGCGCAACCTCATAAGCACCCGTGTCTACGATCAGCTGGGCAAGCAGGTCAGCATGCTGGGACTCGGCTCCGCCGAGGTCTCTTCCTACAAGCGCCACTGCTACCTCGATGGCGTGATCACCGACGCCTACAGTGGCCCCGCGATCACCGGCGACATCTGCGGCGCCTTCGAGAGCGTCGAAGGCCGCGCGGCTTCCGCGAGCTTCGTCCTCGCCGACGACGGGACGGTGCGCTGCCGCATCGAGGCGGACGGGGGACCGCGCCCGGAGAGCGACGACCGTTCCTCCTACGCTTCACCTCCGATGGTGGGCGGCAGGAACATCTACGAGCTCTGCCCGGTCTGCAAGGCCCCGGTCGCCGTGGGAAGGCAGTACGACTTCGACGACGACCGCGGGATCATCGTGGACACCAAGACGGGCCACAGGGTCGTGCTCATCAGCGTGATGACGCTGACCAACCTCTTCGGGGAGCTCACGTCGGAGCTCGGCGGCGAGGTCCCCCGGATGATGGCGGACACAGAGAAGGCGCGGGTCCGCGACCTGATCGCCTCCAAGGGAAAGGGACTCGACACTTCCGAGGCGGGCTACCTCAGATACATGAAGACGCTCGAGCTCAAGGGCATGGGCAACGGCTCGTCGGTCTCGGTAGCGGACGGCACCGTCCGGGCTAGGGTCGACAACCCTTACTACGAGCCTCTGATCGCCGGCTTCCTGGCCGGATTCTACGAGGCGACATCGGGAAAAGAGGCCGCGGTCGAATGGACCGAGGGGACAGCGGGATACTCGGAAGTCACCATCCAGGTGGCCTAACAGCCGTTTGTCACACGCCGCCGGACTAACCATAAGGCACTTACCATGAGATCCTGGATTATGAAGATGAATGACCTTCAGAGAACCACCCTGATCGCCGCGTGCGTCCTGTTCGGGGCGATCATCCTGCTGTTCATCTGCATCTTCAGGGTCTCCAACGCCACCGCGCTGGTCATAATCGTGAACACGGCGATCCTGGGGTTCGTCAGCCTGGTCACGTCATCGCGCGTGAGGTACCTGGTCCTGGCCCTGCTCATAGGGGCGCTCGCCCTGGAGCTGTTCCTCTACGAGCCGTCCAGTACCCTGTCGAACGTCTCGATCCTGGTAAGGTTCTCGATCACCGGCCTGCTGGTGACCTACTTCGCCTCGCTGCTCACCACCAGGTCGCACGTCCTCTACCTGGATATGAAGAGGCTCGCCCGTCAGCGACAGGACGCCCTGGCCGAGTCGCGCCGCTGGCTGACCCGCGTGAACGCGCTGGTCATGGTCATCACCACCATCAGCACCAAGAACCGCCTGCAGGATATCTTCACCGAAGGCCTGGAGGAGGCTCGCAAGGTCTTCGACGCCGACTCGGGCCTGATCTACAGTGTCTCGGAGAAGGACGGCCACATGGCGATCGTCGGCTCGTTCGGTTACAGCGACGAGGTGCTCGACAAGATGAAGCGCAGGGGCATGGAGACGGCCACCCTCTGCCGGGCCTGCACCGACATATCTCCGATCGCGGTCGACAACCTGGCGACCGACGACAAGTGCCCCAACCTCCAGAAGGTCACCACCGGCTCGTGCATCTGCCTGCCAATCGTCGAGGGAGACACGCTGCTGGGGGTGCTCCACATAAGGCGCAGGCACCCCGACGCGTTCACCGCGGAGGACATACAACTGGCGCAGTCGATGACCTTCCAGTTTGGACTGGCGATGCAGCGCGCCTCGCTTTTCGAGCAGGTCAACAGGCTGGCGATAACCGACCCGGTGACCGGCCTGTACAACTACCGCAAGCTGGGGCGAGACCTGGATCGCGAGATCGTGCGTGCCAGGAGATACCGGCACCCGTTCTCATTCATCATGGCGGACATAGATCATTTCAAGACCTTCAACGACACTTACGGCCACCAGGCGGGGGATGCTATGCTCCGCGAGGTGGCAGGGGCGCTCAACTCCGGCCGGCGCGAGGTCGACCGCGTCTATCGTTACGGGGGCGAGGAGTTCTCGATACTGCTGCCGGAGACCGACTGGCCCGAGGCCTGCGAGGTGGCGGAGAAGCTGCGAAAGAAAGTCGACGCGCTGTCGGTGGAAGCCTTGGGCTCGGACGAGCCGCTCACCACCACCATCAGCATGGGCGTGGCGGCATTCTCCTCCGACAGCCTGCAGATGGAGCAGTTGATAGCGGCGGCCGACGAGGCTCTCTACGAAGCCAAGGAATCCGGGCGCGACAGGGTCGTGGCGCACGCGCAACTCTCCAAGGACAACGATCTCGCGGAGGGCACTCACTAGCGGATCGCCAGCGACTCCTCGACGGGCAGCCCCATCTGCTTCGCCATCAGGATGAAATCGTGCGGCTGGTTGGAGGCCTTGAGCGCGGTCTGGAAGTCGACCAGCCCATCGGCGTAGAGCGACACCAGCGACTGGTTGAAGGTCTGCATCCCGTAGAACTCACCGTCGGCGATTATCTCGCGCATCACCGAAGTGGGCTCCTCGTTCAGCAGGCACTCCGCCAGCCTGCCGTTCATCACCATCACCTCGACGGCCGGGACTCGCCCGCCTCCATCGCACCTCGGCAGCAGCAGCTGGCTGATGACGCCGGCCAGCGTGCTCGTCATCGTTATGCGCACCTGCTTCTGCTGGGTGGGCGGGAAGAAGTCGATCATCCTGTTGACCGTCTCGGTGGTGTCCTGGGTATGGAAAGTCGAGACAACCAGGTGGCCGGTCATGGCGATGTTCATGGCCGAAGTGACCGTCTCCACGTCCCTCATCTCTCCGATGACGATGATGTCGGGGTCCTGCCTGGTCACGTGCCGCAGGGCCTCGCGGTAGGAGTCGGTGTCCGAGCCGATCTCACGCTGGTGGATGATACACTTCTTGTCAACGTGCAGGATCTCGATAGGGTCCTCGATGGTGACGATGTTGAGCCTCTGGGTCTCGTTGACGAAATCGATCATCGAAGCCGTGGTGGTGGTCTTACCGCTGCCGGTCGGCCCGGTGATCAGCACCAGGCCGCGGGCCTCCTCCGCGATACGCTTCAGGACCGGCGGAAGCCCCAACTCCTCGAATGTCGGGATCTTCTTGGTCAGCACGCGGCGGATGGATATGCCGATAGTGCCCCTCTGCTTGAATATGTTGGCCCTGAAACGGCCGAGGCCCGCCACGCTGTAGGCGAAGTCGGACTCGTTGGTATCGTGGAACTCGCGCGCCTGCTTCTCGTCCATGAGCGAGAACGCTATCTCGACCACGTCGGTGGGTGAGAGCCGTGGGAAGTCAGCCTCGAAGAGCGTGCCGTCCACGCGCAGGTACGGGGGGCTGCCCGCCTTGATGTGTATGTCGGACGCATGGTTCTCGACCGAAAGAGCCAGAAGAGCATGAAGGTCCAATACTACCGCCTTTCAACTCCGCATGGTTACTCGTACCCCGCCGCCGATGAGTCCCGGCCTCCTCAGTCCANNATGGAACGGGCCTCGGCATTGAGGTTGTAACCGCCTTCCAGGGTCAGTATGAGTCTACCATTACAGCAACCCCGGGCAAATGCCACAAGTTCATCGGTCATCTTGCGGTAAGAGGAGTCGGTCAGTCGCATCGAGCACAGCAGGTCGCCGACGTGGCTGTCGTACCCGGCGGACACCATGACCAGGCCGGGCTGGAACTTTTCGGCGGCTGGGATGATCACCCGACGGAACGCCTCCAGGTAGTCCGCCTCGCCGGTGCCGGCCGGGAAGGGCAAGTTCACGGTGTAGCCCTCGCCCTTGCCCTTGCCCGTCTCGTCTATCCAGCCGGTGCCCGGATAGTGGGGGTACTGGTGCAGCGAGATGTAGAGCACCTCGGAGTCCTCGTAGAAGGTCTCCTGGGTCCCGTTGCCGTGATGCGCGTCCCAGTCGACGATGAGGACGCGCTCGACGCTCTTACGCTTGATGGCGTAGCGCGCCGCGACAGCGATGTTGTTGAAGATGCAGAAGCCCATGCCCCTGCTCGGCAGCGCGTGGTGCCCGGGGGGCCTCACCATGCAGAAAGAGCCTCTGTCCTCACCCTCCAGGCACCAGTCCACGCTGTCCAGCAGCGCGCCCGCCGCCCTCAGCGCGGCCTTGTAACTGTCGGGTGAGACCGCCGTGTCCATGTCGAGGTTTCCTCCGCCGGAGTCGGCAAGCCTCTTTACCTGCTCGATGTACTTCTCGCCGTGCACCAGCTCGATGTCGGAGACGGTGGCGTCCCTGGGCGAGACGATCTTGACCTTCTCGAGCAGGCCGGACTCCTGGAGGGCTTTCATCGCGACTGGGAGTCGTTCCGGCCTCTCCGGATGCCCGTAGCCGGTCTTGTGCTCCTCGTAGAGGGGGTCGAAGTAGATGACTGCTTCCGACATCGTCATCACCTTCCCATCGATAAGAAAGGCCCCTTGCCGGGGCCTTCCCTGTTTACTATATCTACTGCTTATCTCTACGGCCGGACAGCGCCGCAGAAGTTTGTTCGTGCGGAGAGCGAGGACACCTTCACGACTTCGCCGGTGCACGGCGCTTCGATGAAACTGTCGCCGCCAACGAAGAGGCCAACATGGCCCCAGCCGCGGAATCCGACGATGTCTCCGGGCTGCAGCTCGCCGACGCTCACTGGCGTACCGCAGTTCGCCTGGTCGTATGAGCTGTGGCTTATGCTTATGCCCGCCCCGACCTGGTAGCAGTACATGGTAAGACCCGAGCAGTCGAAGCAGTCGGGACCGGCCGCGCCCCACACATAGGGCTTGCCCAGCTGGTCGTACGCGACCCCCACCACTCCGCCGTGCGGTGCGCCTGGCGGCCTGGTGCGCGCGATCGGACCTGGGGTTGCGCGCCTTGCGCTGGTCGTGCTGGTCGTCGTGCTCCTGGGCGTGCCCGTGGTAGCCTCTGCCGCGCGGCTGGCCAACGCCGCCTGGATCTGACCGTCGACGCCGGCCAGCTGGCCCTTGGCGCCCGACAGGTCAGTCTCGACGGCCGCCTTCGCGTCGGACATCTCCCTGCGGGCCGACTCCTGGTCGGCCTTCTGCTGCTGCAGTGAGGAGCGAACCGACTCGAGCTGCGCCTTAGCGTTCTTGACCTGCTTAACCAGCTCGGCGTCATTCTGTCCTATCTTCTTGGCCAGATCGAGCCCTACCAGGAACTCGTCGAAGTTGCCGGCGCTCACCACGACGTCGACGAACCTGTACTGGCGCGTCACGTACATAGCGCGAACGCGGTTGTTGAGACGAGTCCTGTCGGAGGCGAGCGTCTGCTCGGCCGTGGTCAGCTGGGTCTTGTTCTCATCTATCTGGCCCCTGGTCTGCTCCAGCTTGGTGCACGCGTAGTTATAGCGCTCAACCGAGTCCTCGAGCTTGTTCTGAAGCTGCTCCACCTGTTTCTGCGCGTCAGCCTTCTGCTGATCGAGTGACTGCGCAGCCACAAACGGAGTCATCATCAGGGAAAGAATAACGATTAGAGCCGACAAGAGGATAAAACCTGTTCTTGGCCTTTTCGCTAAGATGCTATCAAACCCCCCAACCTAGAAAGCGCTACCGTTCCGCCCTTTGCCGGAACCCGTGTATTATATTCACGTCCCGGCCGCCATGCAAATCCTTGCTCGGCTAACGGGCAAAATCGAGTGAGATTCTACCACGGGCCGTCCACCCAGGCAAACCGTACGGCATCCCCCGGAGCCCCCGGGCGCCCTCCAGAGAGATACTTCGACCGGCCCGTCTCGCGCTCCTCCTGCCCCGCCCGGTCGCCCGTTTTTCGCCTTAACAGGCGCGTTGGAAGGACAGCGCGAAAGGTTGGGTGAATCTATATATTGAGATACCGCCGGATTTCCGCAACTAGATGTGCGGTCCGTTCCCAGGCAGAGGTGGCCCTTGAACAGAGAGGAAAGCGTTTTTCCCTTCACGGCCGTAGTGGGCCAGGAGCAGGTGAAACTCGCCCTGCTGCTGAACGCGGTGAGCCACCAGGTCGGGGGGGTCCTCATCCGGGGCAGGCGGGGAACGGCCAAATCGACGCTCGCCCGGGCGCTGGCGCACCTCCTGCCGGAGATAGACGTCGTAACCGACTGCCCGTTCTGCTGCGACCCCAGAGACATCGAATCGCTGTGCGGTTACTGCGCGGGAAACCTGGCGCTGGAGGGCTCGCTCTCCGCCGGCCGCTCCAGGATGAGGATCGTCACCCTGCCGCTGAACGCTACCGAGGAGATGGTGGTAGGGACCCTCGATATCGAGAAGGCGCTGCGCCGCGGGGAAAAGGCTTTCGAGCCCGGCATACTGGCGCGGGCGAACCGCTCCATACTCTACGTCGACGAGGTCAACCTGCTCGAGGACCACATAGTCGACATCCTGCTCGACTCCGCCGCGATGGGAGTGAACGTGGTCGAGCGAGAAGGGATCTCTTTCCGGCACGGCGCCCGCTTCATCCTGGTGGGCACCATGAACCCCGAGGAGGGCGACCTGCGCCCGCAACTCGAGGACAGGTTCGGGCTCTGCGCCGAGGTGGACCGGGAGGTGTCCTCCACCGACCGCGCCGAGATACTGAGGCGTAACCTGCAGTTCAGCCGCAACCCGCTGGAGCTCGAGTCCAGGTTCCACGCGGATCAGGAGGCGCTCCGCGCCAAGATCGTGACGGCCCGCGGCCGCTACCCGTCGGTGGAGATCGCCGATGACCTGCTGGACGCGGTCGCCCTCATAGTCGAACGCGCCGGCGCCGACGGCCACCGCGCGGACATCGCCATGTTGCACTCGGCGCGCGCGCTCGCCGCGCTCGAGGAGCGCGACTCCATGGACATCAGCGACCTGGCGCGCGTCGCCAACCTGGCCCTAAACCACCGGGTGCGAAAGGGACCGCTGGGGACCGACGACGGAAAGCAGCTCGACGTACCGGCCCTGATGGCAGGCCTGACCGAGATAGAGCCGGACGCGCTACCGGGTCTGGCGGAGCCGGCTGCCGGCCGCCAGGCTGGAGGGGATCCCGTCGCAGCGGGCGGGGCGCGCGAACCGGCGGCACAGGAAGCGGCGCGGGAGGGCTTCGAGGAGATAACACTGGGCGAGCCGCTTAAGGCCGCCACGCCCGGGAAGAGAGGGAGCCCGCAGGCGACCGGCGACACCCGCGGCCGGTACTACCGGAGCGCTTCACCCACCGGCCCCCGGCAGCTGACGAAATCGGACATCGCCATCGACGCGACCATCAGGGCTTCGGCGGCGAGGGGTGCATCCGAGGAGGGGGGCACCGAGGTCCTTCCCGAGGACATCAAGGTGAAGCTGCGCAAGAGAAAGGTCGGCGCGACTATCCTGTTCGTCGTCGACGCGAGCGCCTCGATGGGCGCCAAGAAGAGACTTGACGCGTCCAGGGAAGCAATCCTCTCTCTGCTGGTGGAGGCCTACCAGAAACGCGACCGCGTGGGACTGGTGGTCTTCAAGGACAACGCCGCCCAGCTCGTGATGAGCCCGACGTCCAGCCCGGCGCTGGCGGGCCGCCTGCTGGCGGAGCTCGCTCCCGGCGGAACGACCCCTCTCTCACACGGACTCGCCCTGGCCCGGCAGGTCCTGGACCGCGAGCTCTCCCGGAACCCCGCGCCCGCGCCCGTGCTGGTGCTGATATCGGATGGGGGCGGGAACGTGACCATGGGCTCGTCCGACCCCATGCGCGAGGCGCTGGACGTCGCGGCGCAGATCAGGGACCGTGGCATAAAGTCCATCGTGCTCGACAGCGCCCCGAGGCACGACGGCGCGCCGCTGGCCTCGAGGCCCACAGCCGCCAGGAGGATAGCGGAGGCCATGGGTGGCACATACTTCCCGGCGCGGAACATCTCGGGCGAATCCATCCTCGACAAGGTCAGCCGGAGCCGGAGCGAGACCTCGGACGAGGAGAAGGTCAGGTAGCCTGAGTGCCGCCCCTGGAGTTTGCCACCGAATTGCTATTCCAATAAAATGTTTACACTGTCCACAAGGTTGAAGGGACCACGATGGAATTCGCAACCAAGCTCGTCAAGATAATTGAGAAGAACTCGTCCACCATCGCCGACAGGTGGGTCGATGACGTAACCACCCTCCCGTACACCCGCTCGTATGCGAAAGAGTCGCCGGAGGAGCTGCACGAGAGGGCCGAGAACGTCTGCAGCAGAATGGGTTACTTCCTGGGCAGAAGGCTGCCGCGCGAGCGCCTGGCGTCTTTTTACAAGCGCGTGGGACAGAACAGGCGCGAGGCGGGCTACGGTGTCGAGGAAGTCGTCATGGCCCTGATGCTGCTGAAGCGCCACGTCTGGCTCTACATAGTCCAGGAGGGCTTCCTGAAGACCAACCTCGAGCTCTACCAGGCGCTCGAACTCAACAACCGCGTCGTCCTCTACTTTGACCGGGCGATCTACTACGTGACGGAAGCCTACTCGGAAGAGGACGAGAAAGAGGGCATCAAGTAGGCCACTCCGGCGTCGCCCTTCTCCTGTTGATCACACCTCCGACTACTGTTGCTGTGGCTGTTGCTGCAGCGGCTGCGCGGGCTGCGCCGCGCCCGCCTGTCCGATCCTGACGGCCAACGCCTGCAGCTTGCCGTCGGTGCCCTTCTGTGTGACCACCCAGACGCTCTGGCCCGCCTGCAGGCTCGCCGCGCCACCCGCGCCCGCCCCGAGGAACGTGGTGCTTTGAGTCAGCGCGATGGTCTGCTTGCCCTGGGGCGTGTCCACGGTCAGGCTGCCCGGGTCGACCGCCGATATCGTGCCTCGCAGGAGGCTGGCATCGTTGTTCTGCAGGTACTGCTGCAGCCGCTGGCCGACCTGTCCCTGCGCGCCCGGCAGCTGACCGGCCGAACCCTGGTTCGCCTGCGCCGGCGCGTTGGTGCCGACGCTCTGGGCGGGCCGGTTCCTGCCTACCACGAAGCCGAGGCCGAAGCCCGCAACGGCGACGAGCACTATAAGGACCGCGGCCCCGATCGCGAGCAGCGCCCACTGCAGGTTGGCCGGGGAGCGCTGTCCTGGTCTGCGGCCGGACGGGAGAGCGGGCGGAGGCTGCGCCGGCCAATCCGCCCTCGGGGCCGCGGCCGGCTCCCGGGCGCTCTCCGGCGGCGGCATCGTCCTGTCGTCATCTGTCGACATCGTCGGACCTCCTGTCGGAGTCACCATCAGTCTTTCTGCAGTATAACCCGGCCGCGTTAATCCGCCTTTGGTCGCGCGTTAATTTTCTGTTAATCTCGCACCATCAATGGCGAATGAGGCGCGCGACTCCGTGAACACCGATACCCGAAACTTCCAGGCCGCCAGAGACCTTCAATGGGTCTTTCTCGCGGTCGCTGCTGCCGCCCTTCTGTTCGGGATCTCTTTCGTCAGGGCGATTCCTTACGGGATCCTGCTGGCCGGCGGCGCGCTGTTGAACGCCGCCACCTACTTGTTGCCGCTGAAGCGCCTCGAGGAGAGATATCTCTCCTACGCGCTGGCGGGGCAGCTGGTAGTGAGCCTCACGGTCATCGCCCTCGCGGCCGCCTACTCGGGAGGCGCGGCAAGCCCGCTTTATGCGTTCCTGCTCGTCACGCTGGTGGTGCCCGCAGTCACCGCGGACACTCTCTTCACAGCATCGATCACCGCTTACGCCGTGCTCGCCTTCCTGCTCGCAGGGGTGCTGCTGGGCAACCCGTTCGGCCCCGCCTCGCCAGCCTTCGTGAAGATCGCCCTGCTGGTGGTGTTCCCTATCGCGATCAACGTCGCCATGTCGACGTACAGGCGCAAGCTGCGCGACCGGGAGACGTTCTCGACGCTCTACCGGGTGGGCCGTTCGCTCGGTGAGTCTCTCGACCTGAAGCAGGTGCTACACAGGCTGCTGGGCGACGTCGACAACATCTTCCGTACCGATATCAGCTCGGTGCGACTGGTCGACCCGGGCACGAACACCCTGGTGGTGAAGGCCTCGGGCGGCGAGACCGAGGAGGTAGAGCAGAAGCAGATCGAGATCAAGATGGGCGAGGGGTTCATCGGCTGGGTCGGCAAGACCGGCGAGCCCTTCATCGCGCGAGACATCAGCAAGGACCCGCGCTTTGCGACCTTCCCCAAGGCGAAGAAGAAGGTCGCCTCGGCCATCGCCGCGCCGATAAAGATAGGCGGGCGCACGGTGGGTGTTATATCCTGCGCCGCCAGCACTCGAAAGCGCTTCTCGGCCGACGACCTCGACCTTCTCATCTCGGTGGCGAGCCTCTCCGCGGAAGCGATCGAGCGCGCCGAACTCTACCAGCAGCTCCTCTCCAGGGGACAGGCCGTGCTGGAGAGCATGGTGGACGGGCTGGTGGTGGTCGACCGCGACAGCAGGATAGTGCTGACGAACCANNNNTCGTGGCGGGGGAAGGCGCCGGCAGGGTCATGAACACTCGGGTCTCGCCGATCATGAGCCAGTGGAGCAAGGTCATGGGTGCCGTCCTGGTGCTCGAGGACATCACCGACGTGATGCGGCTCGCGCGCGAGCTCGCCCTCGAGAAATCGAAGCTCGAGGCCGTACTGGAGAACGTGGCGGTCGGCGTGCTCGCCATGAACGAAGCGGGCGAGCTGATGATAGCCAACTCCAGCGTCTTCAACATGCTCTCCATCGCACGCCCCTGGTGGTGGCTCGGCTCCACGCTCGAGGATGCCATCCCGGAGCCTGCGGTCGTCAGATTGGTGAGGCGCGCCATGGAGCAGGACGAGCCAATCATCAACGAGATGGTGACGCTCCCCTCCGGGAGACGCATCGAGGTATCCTGCGCTCCCATCGAGGAGCTCGCCTCGGCTGTGGGCGGCACCGTCGCGGTGCTTCACGACGTCACCGGCCTTCACGAGGTGGAACAGGCAAAGAGCGATTTCGTCTCGATGGTATCGCACGAGCTGCGCACCCCCCTGACGTCGATCAAGGCGTACGTCGACACCCTGCAGAGGCAGGACGTACAGTTCGACGACGAGACCCGCACCAGCTTCGTGGAGGTCATCGCCCGCGAGACCGAGCGGATGACCCGGCTCATCAACGACATCCTGGACCTCTCGCGGATAGAGGCCGGAAGGCTGGACCTCAAGCCGACCTTCGTCGACCTCCCCGAGCTGATACGCAAGGTGGAGGGACGGATCGAGCAGCAGGCCGCGGGCCGGCGGCTGCTCCTGGACGTCCCCGTGGTAATGGAACCCGTGCTCGCAGAGCAGGCCAAGCTGGAGCAGGTGATGCTGAACATCATCGGCAACGCGTTGAAGTACTCGCCCGAGGGCGGCGACATCGAGATCTCGGTGCGCCGGCTCAAGGAGAAAGCCATGGTCTCAGTCACCGACCACGGGATAGGCATACCTGAGGAGCAGCTCCCGTTCATCTTCGAGAAATACCACCGGGGCGGCAAATCCGAGGGCGGAGGGATAAGGGGGGCCGGCCTCGGCCTCTTCGTCACCAAGTCCATAATAGAGGCGCACGGCGGCCGCATCTGGGCGGAGAGCACCGAGGGAAAGGGCACCAGCATGATCTTCACGGTCCCGCTGCTCGGAGAGGCTGGTCAGTCGCCGGAGGCTCGAGCGATCGGAGAGGACAGTGCCTGATCGCATCCTGATCATCGAGGACGAGCAGACCGTCGCGGACATCATCGCGATCAACCTGCGGATCGAGACGTTCGAGGTGGACGTGGCGCTGAACGGCACCAGCGGGCTCGCCCGCGCACGCGAGGGTGACATCGACCTGATCATATGCGACATCATGATGCCCGACGTGGACGGCTACCAGATCTGCAGGGAGCTGAAGGGCGACCCCGCCACGCACGGAATACCGATCATACTGCTGACCGACAGGACCGAGGTCGAGAACAAGGTGGCCGGCCTCGAGGCCGGCGCGGACGACTTCATCACCAAACCCTTCAACTTCAACGAGCTCGTCGACCACATCAACATGAACCTCGACCGCGCCGCCAACAAGTACACCACCGACGCGCTGACCGGCCTGCCCGGCAACATCGACTCCGACGACATGCTCAAGGCGAAGGCCGTCTCGGGCGAGCCGTTCGCTTTCATGCTGGTCTCGATCAACGACCTGCGTCCCTATAGAGAGGTCTACGGCGACACGAGGTTCGAGGGCGTGCTCCGCTTCGCATCCCGCGTAATAAGCTCGGTGATCAACGGGCACAACTCCTCCGGCAACACCGCGTATTACCTGGGAGGAGGCACCTTCAGCGTGCTCGCCGACCTACAGGCCGTGGAGCATTTCGCCCGCGACATCCTCGATGAATTCGACATCGGTATACGCGATTTCTACAGCAGGGAAGACGTGATCAAGGGATGTGTTTCGTCCTTTGACAGGCGTGGGACCTTGGTAGATAATCCTTTGATGACGATCTCGATAGGTATAGCCTCCAACGGTCACCGCGAGATCAGGTCCCACTGGGAAGCGGCAGAAATTGCAAGAGAAGTGCTTGAGTACGCCGTCACGTTCCCAGCCAGCAAGTACGTCATGGACCGGCGTGCGGAATCCGGTCCCGGAAAGAAGTGAGATGAACGGCGAGAAGCTCAAGGTGCTGGTCGTCGAAGACGAGCCCCTCATCAGCGAGATGATCGCGAAGAGCTTGAAGCTCGAGGGCTACCAGGTCGACTCCGCCAAAACGGGAGAGGAGGGCCTTCAGAAAGTCAAGGAGGTCAGCCCTGACCTGGTTCTGCTCGACGTGCTGTTGCCCAAGATCGACGGCTGGGAAGTGCTCACGCGAATGCGCGACGACTCGCGCACCAGGTCCATACCGATCATCATGCTCACCGCTCTCTCCGACGAGAAGTCGAAGGTGCAGGGCCTTCGCGGCGGGGCCGACGACTATGTCACCAAACCTTTCAGCTCGCTGGAGCTGATGGCTCGCGTGGAGGCGGTGCTGAAACGTGCCGACCGGGTGGGCCACAGGGAAGGCGTCCGCTCACAGATACCGGCGCGCAAGGGCGACAAGATCTACCTGGTCAACGTGGATGACATCAACTTCATCAACATCCAGCGCGAGTACACCTACCTGCACACGGACAACGACCGGTTCCTTACCAACCACACGCTGGCGGAACTGGAGAAGATGCTTGACCCGGCGAAGTTCTTCAGGGCGCACCGCGGCTACATCGTGAACCTGCAGAAGGTCAAGGAGATCACCAAGGTCGGCACATCGTCATACGAGCTCACGATGAACGATCCCTCCAAGAGCAAGATCCCGATGAGTCGGCGGCAGAGTTCTGAGCTCAAGAAGATTCTGAACATGTAGCCCGCTCTTTGTCCCTGTTTTCCGCTCATGAGCCGATTTTACGGTTCACCGTCCATTTTTGCCCGCAGGCTGGAATTCTCTTGAATGCGGTTTGACAACAAGCAAGAATAGTACCCAGAGGTACCGCTTCTCATCCGACAGGCAGCCGGAATGCCGGCATCAGTCCGGATTGAATCGGTTGCCAGTACCAAGTTCGGACAACCGGGTACAGCTCAGGGTTAAAGTATTTGGACCATCCAAATATCCCCAAGAGTTGCCGCATTAAGGTCTGATACGCCGATCTTGATCGGGACCCGGTTCCAAGGCCCGGTTGTCCTCTCCCCATAAAATGCGCTGCCAGGCGCTTTTTTGTGCCTGGAGCCCTTTGCTACTTGACGGTGATGGTGAACGTCGCCGTCTGCGCGGGTTTGGCGCCCTTGTTGAACGTCTGAGTGTAGGTCATCGCCAGCGTCGCCGTGCCGGCGCCAACCGCCTTGAACGTCCACTTCTCGACGCCCCCGACACCCGCCAGGCCCTTGGGGTTGGCTCCAGCCACGTACGTGGAGCTGACTTTCTTTACCACCGCCGGATTAAGCGATCCGGCGATGCCCCACTGGAAGCCGGTGGTCGCGTTCGATTCCAGCTGGATGACGAACACGTCGCCGACCTTGGCGCTGATCTTGTTGTTGGTGATGGTGTAGGTCTTGCCGTTCGCGGACGAGCCGCTCCCGCACCCCGCAAGGGCGGACAGCGCCAGCACCGCGGCCAGCACGATCACCGTTGCCGTTACATACTTCTTCATAGCCTCTCCTCTCGTTTGCTTGCTGCCGCCAGTTGGACGCAGGCGGGCGGCCTTCGAGTTCCAAACGGCTTTTTAGCAAAATGAAGAAAGCCCCCGGCATGCCGGGGGCTTTCCGTTTTCGCTGTTGAGGTGCCTAGTTGATGTTGACCGTGAACACCATCGTCTGCGCGGCCGGCGTGGTCTTGTCGAAGGGCTGGACGTAGCTGAAGGTCAGCTTGGTCGTGCCTTTGCCCACCGACTTGAAGCGCCAGACCTCGGTCTGCGCGGCACCGATCTGGCCACCCGTAGCGCTGATGAAGGTCACGCCCTCGAAGACCACGACACCGTGGTTGTACCCGGAGCTGAGCAGCCACTTGAAGCCCGTGGAGCCCGTCTGCTCAGGGATGTTGATCAGGAACTCGTTACCCACCGTCTCGTTTATCGGGGTTTTGGCGTTGGTGTACGTCTTCGGCTTGGGCACGGGCTTGGTCGGCGCCGCCACCACCGTGACCGATACGTTGTGCGTCTGCGCCGGCGGTGTGCCGGTCGGCGCCTGTGCCTGCGTGTTCTCGAACACGATGTTGGTGTTGCCCTTGGCGACCGCGTGGAACGTCCATACCTCAAGACCGCCGGCGCCCACCACGGTGCTGGAGCTCGCGGCCGGGGCTATGAACGTGCTGGTGCCCTTCTGTGTGACTACCTTGCTGTCGGGCGCCTGGGTGATCGACCAGGTATATCCCGTGGTCGGGTTGGACGCCAGGCTCACCTGGGAATCGCTTCCGGCCGTAGCCTAGATCGATTCCCCCGTCACCGGCCCCACTATGGGCGTCGTGGGCGTGGTGCTGCTGCTGCCGCAGCCCGCGGCCACCATGCCGACGACCAGCAACCCCGCCAGTACTGCCACTAGCAATGTCGACCTCTTCACCTGCGTCTCCTTCCCGGTGGTGCCAACCGCCCGTCCTCCTCTGAAAGTCCGCCTCCCGGTAGTATCTTTTTCCGCGCAGGTGCCACGGTTGTTGCCCGTCACTTCCTGATGACGATGCGGTGCTCGAGGAACGTGACCTCCTCGAGCAGTCCCTCGAACTCCTTGGAGTCCCCCAGTATGTCGGTCACGGTCACGCGCCCGCCCTCGTTCTTCACCAGGACCGCGTCCTCCATGACCAGCCGGTCTCCCTCGTCATCCCTCAGGTAGATATTAGATTCGCACAAGGTTTCTCGCCTCCATCAAGCAGATTACACTGTACCATTCTACCCGATTGTCGGGCACCAGAACCATGGGGGAGCGCTCACTGTCTAATAGGTCAAAGTGCTGCCTCACGCGATTTCTCAAGTGCATGTAGCGCGCGCAGCCCTTATAATAATGCTGGATTCCCTGTGCCTGCGGCAGGCTCTACGTGAGGAGACAATTGGAAGACCTCGCCGTTG
>PMJJ01000032.1:0-5866 GCA_003157385.1 Actinomycetota bacterium
CGGGGCAAATGAGATGGGACGGGGTGCCGCAGTGACTGACCCGATCCCGATGGTGGACGCGAGCCGCCAGTACCTGCGGACCGCGCCCGAGACCGACGCCGCGGTGCTGGGTGTGCTGGCCGGTGGTTCCTACATCCTGGGCGAGAACGTTAAGGCCTTCGAGCGCGAGATGGCCGCCTACTTGGGGTGCTCGCACGCCGTGGGGGTCGCCTCCGGCACCGACGCGCTGCTGCTGATCCTGAAGGCCCTGGGCGTCGGCCCGGGCGACGAGGTCGTTACCACGGCGTTCACGTTCTTCGCGACTGCCGAGGTCATCGCCACCGTGGGCGCGACCCCCGTGTTTGCCGACATCGATCCTGGCACCTTCAACATCGATCCCGTGTCTACTGCGTCACGCGTGACTCCCTCGACCAGGGCGATCGTAGCGGTACACCTGTTCGGGCAGCCGGCGCAGATGGAGGACCTTGCCACCATCGCAGCGTCGGCAGGAGTCCCGCTGGTGGAGGACTGCGCACAGGCGGCCGGCGCGGAGTACATGGGCTTTAAGGCCGGGGCGCTGGGACGGGCTTCGGCCTTCTCGTTCTTCCCGACCAAGAACCTGGCGTGCGCCGGGGACGGCGGGATGGTCTGCACGGACGACGAGGAGCTGGCCGTCAGGGTAAGGATGCTCGCCAACCACGGCCAGAGCGAACAGTACCTGCACGCGTGCATCGGGATGAACAGCCGGCTCGACGAGGTCCAGGCGGCGCTGCTGCGCGTGCGGCTGCGCAACCTAGACCGCTGGAACGACGAGCGCAGGGGCATCGCGGTCCGCTATGACCGGGTGTTCGGCGCGACCGCCCCATTCGTGGCGCCGGGCTCCAAACATGTCTACCACCAGTACACACTGCGGACGCCGGCCCGCGACACCCTTTCGCGCAAGCTCGAGATGGACGATATCGCCTCACGGGTGTACTATCCCGTGCCGCTGCACCTGCAGCCTTGCTTCGCCCCGCTCGGCTATTTGCCGGGAGACCTGCCGGAGTGCGAAAGGGCGGCGGACGAGGTTCTGTCCCTGCCCATATTCCCCGGCATGACGGACGAAGAGATCGAGCGGGTGTGCGCAGCGGCGGGCGCCTGATGGCCCCCGCGGTGTGGCCGGGTGGGAGCTGGCGAAAGAACGAATCCTCGAGATCGGCAAAGGGTGCTTCATGAGGATAGGAGGATAACTGAGGCGTTCCACGCTGGCGCCGATCGCCTCACCTGAGCGTGCCCCGCGCCCTCCTCGCAGCCGCCGTCGATGAGAGCGACGACCTCGGCCCTCGCGCGGATGTCATCCGGGAACGGGAGGGAGGGCATGATGAAGGCGACCCGCAATATCAGATGCTTCTGGCTTCTCCAGCATCGCGCGCCGGCACACCGATGTAGAGCCGCCCGGCGGGCACGTCCTCGATGACCACCGCGCCCATGCCCACGATGGCCCCTTCTCCAATGGTTATGCCGGCAAGCAAGCAAGCCCCCCCGCCGATGGTGGCCCGCGCCTTTATGGTCGGGCCCTCGAAGACTGCGTCTTCGGACATGTTCAGGTTGCGGTCGTTGGTGGTTATGACCTTGGGGCCGATGAAGACGTCATCCTCGATGGTGGTCTCGCCCGTGATATAGGCGCCGGTCATGATCCTGGAGCCGGCTCCCACCGTCGCGTCGGCTTCCAGCGAGACCATCCGCCCGATTAGGACCGCGCGGGCCAGAGCGCAACGCTCCCTGATGCCAGCCAGGTCGCCGACGTAGCACTCGTCTGCGAACGTGTTGCCGGCGTATATCACGCAGGAGCTGCCGATGACGCAGGAATTGCCAATAACGAGCCCGCCGACCGGCTGCACGCTGCGTGTGCTCGCCGCGGCTGCCCGCGGCTTCTTTCCGAGGGTGCTGTTCGACCCGATCTCGCAGCCCTCGCCGATGCTGGTTCCGGACATGATCACCGCCCCGGGGCCGATCGTGACGCCGTCTGCGAGCCTGGCGCCGTCCTCGACCACCGCGCCCGTGCCGATGCGGCAATTCGCACCTACCTCAGCTTCTTTTCCGACGTGATAATCCGCTGCCATCGCGTGCCTCTCGAGGCGTTTGTTATGCTGGCTCGGTCAGGCTGAAGTATACCATTACACGCGCGAGGCCGCGGCCCGTTTGTTGAACGGCCTGGTGCGTTGAGATATCATCACTTGCGCGACGCTTCCGTAGATGCAGAGGCCGTATAGAGGCCTTTCAGGGCATCCGCGGGACGGCCGTGCGGGCCCGCGGACAGGCCGTTGAAGAGAAAGGCGCGCCGAGTTGCCGGACGTGGAGAAGGGCGAGCGGAACATGAGGACGGGAGTGCTCGGCATCGGGTACATGGGCCGGAACCACGCGCGCATCCTCTCCAGTCTCCCCGGCTCAGAGTTGGTCGGGGTGTTCGACAACGACCAGGTCCGGGCCGGTGAAGTGGCGCGCGAGTACGAGACGCTCGCGTACACCTCGGCGGGCGATCTCATCGAGGCGGCCGAGGCCGTGGTGATCGCCGTTCCCACGGACGAGCATCACTCCTACGCGGCGCGGGCGCTCTCGGCCGGGCGCGACGTCCTGGTGGAGAAGCCGATGACCGACGACCTGGACAAGGCGGCCGAGCTCTGCGAGATCGCGCGCGACAAAGACCTGATACTGCAGGTCGGCCATGTCGAGAGGTTCAACCCCGTCTGCCTGGAGCTACCCCGGCTGGTGAAGGATCCGATCTACTTCTCCTGCGAGCGGCTGAGCCACTTGGTACCGGACTGGCAGGGTGCGACGGGCGTGGTGCTGGACCTCATGATCCACGACCTCGACCTGGTCCTCAGCCTAGTGCGCTCGCCGGTCGCGATAGTAAACTCAGTTGGGTCCAACCTGAGCTCGCTAAAAGGGGACCTCGCGATCGCGCAGGTCAAGTTCGAGAACGGTTCCATCGCGAACTTCGTGGCGAGCCGGGTCAGCCAGGCGAAGGTGCGCAGGATCTCGGTGACCCAGCCCGAGGAGGTCATCAACATAGACCTGCTCAGGCAGACGATCGCCGTTCACCACCTCATATCCAACGACTACTTCTTCGACCAGAGGCAGGGATACAAGCAGGAGACGGTGACCGAGATACCCTACCTCTCGCGCCACGGGGAGCCCCTGCACTTCGAGCTGGAGAGCTTCGTGCAGGCGGTGAGGACGCGGTCCGAGCCGGTGGTCACCGGGGAGGACGGCATGAGTGCTCTGCGGCTCGCGCTCGAGATAATCGAGACCTGTGATTGAGACTGGCCCTGTTGCGGTGTCGGGTGGCGCATATGATAACGTCGGCGCCGGCTCCGTGGTCGTCAAGGACGTTCCGGATGGGGAGACCCGCGTAAGACTTCCCGCGAAGAAGATAGAATAAGGGACCTGATGGAGCTCAAGGGAAAGTCGGTTATGGTCACGGGGGGCGCCGGGTTCATCGGAAGCCACCTGGTCGACAGGCTGGTGGAGGAGGAGCCCTCCCGGATAGTGGTGTGCTCCAACATGTTCCTGGGCAGCAGGAACAACCTCGCCGGGGCCGAGGCCAGGTTCGACGGCATCAAGCTGTACGTTGTCGACGTCGCCGACTACGACGCCGTCCTCGAGATAGTGAAGGACGACGGCGTCGACGTGGTGTTCAACCTGGCGGTGATTCCGCTGCCCACCTCTCTGGAGAAGCCCGAGTGGACGATCGAGGAGAACGTCCGAATGACCACCAGCATCTGCAGGCTGGCGAGGGAGGGGCTCATATCCACGCTGGTGCAGTTCTCCTCGTCGGAAGCTTATGGCAGCGCACGCTACTCGCCCATGGACGAGTCGCACCCGCTCAACCCCGAGACCCCGTACGCGGCCAGCAAGGCCGCCACCGACCACATAGTGCTCTCCTACGCCAGGACCTTCGGCATCGACGTGTCGGTGGTGCGGCCGTTCAACAACTACGGCCCCCGGCAGAACTGGGGCAAGTACGCGGGCATCATCCCCCTGACGATCAAGAGGATCATGACCGGCGAGCCCATAACGGTCTACGGTGACGGGATGCAGACGCGAGACTTCATCTACGTCACTGACACCGCCGAGGCGGTCGTGCGGATCGCGAAGTCGGAGAAGACCAGGGGCCTGGTCCTCAACGTCGCCACAGGCAAGGAGGTCGCGATGATCGACCTCTTGAACATGATCGCCGAGGCGATGGACTACACCGAGCCGTTCAAGCACGTCGAGGCCAGGCCCGGCGACGTCCGCAGGCACATCGCCGGGGTCGAGCTCATCAAGGAGCTCATCGGCTTCGAGCCGCGCGTGGGCATCGAGGAAGGCATCAAGACCACCGTCGCCTGGTACCAGGTAAACATGAAGCCTTAGCAAATTCTGGGGTCACCCCTTAACTTGCCTATCGTAGCGGCGGCGTCCGCCGGCTGACTCTAATGAGGACGGGGAAGGGCAAGCCTTTTGCTTACTGGTCCTCGCGTTCCCCATATCTCCTGAAAGCCTCAGCACGCTCCGGAGGCTGCGCAAAAAAGGCTTACCCTGCCCCCGTCGGAACCCCCTATATAAATAACTAATCAAGAAGACTGGCTGACCATTAGGAATAATTCTTGGCGTGTGATCGATGATAGCTGATAGAGAGCTTCGCGGGCTTCGCGCTAAAACGCACCACCGGTACTTGACACGAGTGGTGCCTTTTGGGTGAAGCGCTTAGAAGTCCTCCAGGATGCAGCCGCTCGCCGCGATCCCTGACCCGATGGTCGGTGGCACCCCGCCGCCGAAGTGCGTGGAGGCGCCGGCCAGGTAGAGCCCCGGCACCGCCTTCGACCTCAGCCTCGGCCTGAAGAACGCGCTGGCCATGATGTCGTTCTGCAGGGCGTACACCGCGCCGCCGGGGTGCAGGTACATCCGCTCGAAGTCCCTCGGCGTGTTCACCCGGGCCACCGTGATGTGGTCCCTGATGTCCAGGCCGAACTTCTTCTCCAGCAGGTCGAGCTGGTTTTCCAGGTACTGCTCCTTGAGGCTGTCCCAGTCGCCCTCAGCCAGCTCGTAAGGCGCGAACGTGACCAGGTTGAGGCAGTGGTGGCCCTCGGGGGCCAGGGACGCGTCGGAGTGGCTGGGCCAGGAGACCAGCATGAAGCCCCGGTCGGGCAGCTTCTTCTGGTAATAGTCCTCGAACCAGATGGAGTTCATCTCGTCGAGGGTGGTGTAGCAGAACGTGTGGTGGGCGTCGAGATCGGGCCGCTTGTCCAGGCCCAGCATTATCATCGGGGCCGGTATCGACACCTTGTAGCTCTCCATGGCCTTGGTCGCCCAGCCAGGCAGCTTGTCGCGCCCGATCATGTCCAGGTACAGCGTCTTGGCGTTGATGTCGGAGACGACCATCTTGGAGCGTATCTGCGTCCCATCGGCGAGCTCCGCGCCCGCCGCGCGCCCATTCTCCGTCAGAACCCTGGTGACCCGCGCGTTGAACTTCATGTCGCCGCCGAACTCCGCGAAGACCTTCTCGATGGCCTTGGGTATCTCTATCATCCCGCCGCGCGGGTAGAAGATCCCCTCGTGCTCCGAGTAGGCCAGGAACAGTATGTAGCCGGGGCACAGCGCCGGCGGAAGCCCGATGAAGTAGGACTGCAGGCTCATCGAGGCACGCACCTTGTCGCTTTCGAAGAAGCTCTTGAGGCTGCTCTCGAACGAGCGAAGCATGTGGGGCATGAACTTCACCAGGCTGGGGTTGGAGGAGGTCAGCTTCAGGGCGTCCGAGAAGGTCATGAACGGTCTCGTCATGATCGGGCCGAAGGCTTGCTTGATGGCTTCCGAACCTATCCTGGCGAAGCGGTCCCAGGCGCGGGCGTCCTGCGCCGAGAAGGAC
>PMJJ01000032.1:5914-7917 GCA_003157385.1 Actinomycetota bacterium
AACCTGTAGCCGTCCTGTTCGTAGGACGAGCAGCAGCCGCCGACCCAGGAGGTGTTCTCGCAGATGAGGGTCTTGAACCCGTTCTTGGCCAGCAGGGCGCCCGTGGACAGGCCCCCCAGGCCGGCGCCGATTATCACAGCGTCGTAATCGTTCATTGCGCCTCCCTTGCTCAGATGAAGTAGCGGTAGGGCAGGGCCGGCANNGCGACGAGCCCGGCGACGGCGGCCAGAAACAGTAACCTCTTCATAGTCTTCATCTGGGTCCTCCTCTTATCCATGGTCCTCGAGAATGTACTTCGAAGTGACGATCCCGGAGGCGATGGTGGTCGGCACGCCGCCGCCCAGGTGCGTCGAGCTCCCGGTCAGGTACAGGTTCTTCACCGCGCGCGACTTAGATCTGGGCCTGAACATCGCCAGCGAGGTCACGTCGCTGAAGAGGCCGTATATGCCGCCCTGAGGGTGCAGCAGCCTGCGCTCGAAGTCGAGCGGCGTCGAGACCTGGATGTACTCGATATGTTCTCGCACGTCGGGGAGCACGTACTTCTCGAGCTCCCGGATCGCGGCCTCCTTGTACCAGCCTTTCAGCCTGTCCCAGTTGTCGCCGATGGGCGCATACGGCGCGGGGGCGTTGCACAGGAAGTTCAGTATGTGCTTGCCCTCNNGGGATGAGCCCCAGCTTGTAGTAGTTGTTCCACACGTCGTTCATGGACTCGAGGCTGCTGGTGACCACGGTGTGGTGGGCCTCCAGCTCGGGCTTCTTGTCCAGGGCGACGTAGACCATCGGGCAGGGCATGGAGTTGGTGTAGCTCGCAATGCCTTTCACCGAGGCCTTCGACAGGCGCTCGGGCCCCACCAGCTTCAGGTAGGTGACCTGGGCGTTGAGGTTCGAGACCACAATCTTCGAGGTTATCTCGCTGCCGTCCTCGAGCCGGACGCCGAACGCGGTTCCGTTCTCTATGAGCAGCTTCTCGACCTTGGTGTCGGTGCGCACCTCCATGCCGTGCTCAGCACCGGCCTTCATTATTCCCGCCGGGATGCCGATCATCCCGCCCCTGGGGTAGTAGATGCCCAGGTGCTCGGAGAGAGCGATGTACCCGAACACCCCGCTGCCTAGCTCAGGGGGCGCCCCGGCGAAGTAGGACTGGAAGGCCACAGACTGCAGCATGGTCGGGTTCTTGTAGAACGACCGCACGACCCCCTGGTGGGTGCGCAGGAAGGTCGGGGCGAACTTCAGTACCTGGGGGTTTCTGGCGGCTACCTTGAGCGCCTCCGTGAAGGTGTTCATGGGGGAGAGCATGATGGCGTCCATCATCTCCTCGATCATGGAGAGGCCCACACCGCAGAAATCCTTCCAACCCTTGACGTCCTCGGGGGCGATACCCTCGATGACAGCAGTGCAGGCGTCGATGTCGGTGGGGTAGGAGAAGCGCTGCCCCTCGTCGGTTATGAAGGAGTAGATGGGGTCGCAGGGGATCAGGTCGATGTAGTCGGAGCGCTTGCCCCCCAGCATCTCGAACAGCCTGTCCAGGGGCTGTATGACCTCCACGATGGAGGCGCCCACGTCGAACTTGTAGCCGTCCACCTCGAAGGTCGAGCAGCACCCGCCGATGATGTCCGACTGCTCCAGCACCAGTGTCTCCAAGCCGTTCTTTGAAAGGAGAGCGCCGGTCGAAAGGCCCCCGAGTCCGGACCCGATGATAATGGCGTCAAAGTCAGCCACCGCACAAACCTCCCGCTCGACGGACCAGTGGATAGTCATACTGACTGTCTGGTGCGATTCTAATAGCCGATGGGCGGTTTGTAAAGAGCTCGGGGTGTCCTCTCGTCGATTCGACAGAGACCGACTCACTCCGAAGAGGACACCCCTCGCCAGCCTGAATTCGTTTTCGATTGCACGCCAGGAGTTGTTCCTACTGGTCAGCAGTTATCTTAAATTGTCTTTTATATAGGGGGGAACTTTGACGGGGGCGGGGTTAGTCTTTTGCGAGCGATTCGCAGCGTCTC
>PMJJ01000113.1 GCA_003157385.1 Actinomycetota bacterium
CACCCGGACAGGCTGGTCAAGTGAGGGCGCCATGAGCGCACCGGGCGAGCCCGCCTCGGGGGCGGGGTTGAAGGCCATCGCCCTGGTCGACGGCGAGCACTACCCTGACGTGACCCAGGCGGCCCTGGCCCACATCGAGGACGTACTCTCCTATGAGCTGAGCGCGATCGTCTTCCTGGGTGGGACCGAGAAGATATCCGACCTCGCGGGCCTCGACTACAGGGGCGTGAGAGTCTACTCCGGGGACACGCGCGAGGCGCTGCTGCGGCGAGCCATAACTGAGGCCGAGGCGGACGTCGTGCTGGACCTATCCGACGAGCCTGTCCTCGGATACGTCGAGCGCTTCAGGCTAATCAGCGAGGCGCTCGCCCTGGGAGTCTCTTATCTGGGCGCCGACTTCCACTTCGAGGCCCCGGCGCGTCCGTTCCTCTGCGACAAGCCTTCGATCGGGATCATAGGAACCGGCAAACGCGTGGGCAAGACCGCGCTCTCAGGTTTCGCGGCCTGCCGGCTTTCGGAGACGGGAGTGCGACCCTGTATCTGCACGATGGGCAGGGGCGGCCCGGCCGAGCCGGAGCTGCTCTCGACCCCGGCAGAAGTGACCGACTCTTACCTGCGCGCGAGGGCGCTCGACGGAAGGCACGCGGCGAGCGACCACTTCGAGGACGCGATGATGGGCAGAGTGGTCGCGGTGGGTTGCCGGCGCTGCGGCGGAGGCATGGCCGGCAAGCCGTTCTACTCCAACGTGCCTGAGGGCGCGGCCATAGCGTGCGCGCAAGAAGCCGACGTCGTCATCTTCGAGGGCAGCGGCGCGGCCATCCCTCCGGTCGGCATGGACTCGGTCATGCTGGCGGCCGCGGCCACCCAGCCGCTCCCCTACATCCTCGGCTACCTGGGGCCGTACCGACTATTGCTTTGTGACCTCCTTGTCGTTACAATGTGTGAGGAAATCCTGGTATCCAGCGAGAAGCTTCGCAAACTCATAGATGGCGTCTGTTCCATCAATCCCGAGGTGAAGGTCGTAAAGACCGTTTTCAAACCCCGACCCCTTGGCGAACTGCGCGAGCGGAAGGTGTTTCTCACCAGCACCGCGCCCCCGGAGGCGATCGGTCGTCAGGTGCGACACCTGGCCGATGAGTACGGGGCTCGCATCGTGGGGTCGAGCGCAAACCTCGCTGACAGGAAGCGGTTGGCGACGGACCTCGCCGGGGCGCGCGAAGCGGAAGTGCTCGCGACGGAGCTGAAGGCCGCGGGAGTCGACACGGTGTCGCTCTTCGCGAAGGAGAACNNGACCACCTGGCGGCACTGGCGCGCCAGAGGGCGGCCGGCAGGTAAACCGGTCGGAGCGGCGTAGTAGGCCGTTGAGGAGTTTGCCGGTATCAAATCCCAGACACAAGCGGCCGAGCCGCCCCAGCGGCGCAGCGGCCCCCAGTACAGCCCTTATGTGGGCACCAAGCACCGGGATCATGCCCGGCGCGCGAGGCGACCGAGATAGAGATGCCTGAACGACTTGACAAGATAATCATCACGGATGAAGAGCACCACCTCCCTTATTCCAAGGGGTTGATGGCCGTCTCCATCATGGCCACCGGGCTGGCGCCGGACCAGGCTTACAGCATCGCGGCGCTGATCCAGGAGGAGCTCCGAAGCCAGGGCAACCCCACGGTCACGATGAAGCACATCCGCTGCACGGCGGAGGAGATATTGGAGCGAGAGGCCGGCACCCACTACGTGGACATTTACCGCAAGTGGCAGGCGGTCGGCCACCTCAGCAAACCCATCATCATCCTGATGGGCGGGGCGACCGGCGTCGGCAAGTCCACAGTGGCGACGATGCTCGGCGCGCGGTTGGGCATCACCCGGCAGGTCTCGACCGATGTCATCCGCGAGGTCATGAGGTCGTCGTTCGCGCAGGACCTGGTCCCGGTCCTGTACAACTCGTCGTTCAGCGCGTTCGAAGCGCTTGGCTCTCTGCCGCTGCCGCAGACCACCGACAAGGTGGTACTGGGTTTCCTGGAGCAGGCCTCGATGGTCTGGGTGGGGATCCGTGCGCTTATCGAGCGAGCGATCGTCGAGCGCACCAACTTCATCATCGAGGGCGCCCACGTGGTGCCGGGGATAGTCGACGAGAAGTACTTCAAGGACGCGTTCGTGGTGCAGCTGATGCTCTCCGTAACCGACGAGAACGAGCACAGGAGCCACTTCGAGATACGAGAGGTTGAGACCGAGGGGGCACGGCCGTTCAGCAAGTACACCGAGAACTTCGACAACATCCGCCAGATACAGGATTACGTTTTGAGGCTCGCTGGAGAGCACCGGGTGCCGGTGTTTCCGTGCTATAGCATGGACACGACCATCAGCTCGGTGCTCGACTACGTCATCAACCGCACTTTCGCCGAATACACCGAGAACAGCGCGAAGGCGATGGACGAGGCGATGGAATGCAGCGTGAGTAATGAGCTGAAGGCGGGGGCTGGCCGCGGGGCGAACGCGCGCCAGGGAGAGGGGCTGAAGTGAGGTTGTTCATCGACACCGCGAACGTGGAGCACATACGCGAGATAAACGACTGGGGCGTGGTCGAGGGAGTCACCACCAACCCCAGCCTCGCCTGCAAGGAGAAGCGCAATTACCGCGACTGCGTGGCGGAGATATGCTCGATAGTGTCAGGCCCGGTGAGCGCCGAGGCCGTCTCCATGGAGACGGAGGGGATGATCTCCGAGGCCAGGGAGCTGGCCGCGATCGCCGACAACGTCAACGTGAAGATCCCGATGTG
This sequence comes from Actinomycetota bacterium, assembly GCA_003157385.1. Lineage (GTDB taxonomy): Bacteria > Actinomycetota > Geothermincolia > Fen-727 > Anoxymicrobiaceae > FEN-680. Next base: position 2,774 of record PMJJ01000113.1, read on the forward strand.
CCCCGAGGGCCTCAAGGCGATAAAGGCGCTGTCGGCGGAGGGGATCGAGACGAACTGCACGCTGATTTTTTCGGCCAACCAGGCGCTGCTGGCGGCTTCGGCCGGCGCGACTTTCGTGAGCCCGTTCATCGGCAGGCTGGACGACATAGGCAACGACGGGATGAGGGTACTTGCGGAGATAGTGGAGATATACGAGTATTACGGGATGCTGACCGAGGTGATATCGGCCTCGATAAGGCATCCGCAGCACGTGGTCGACTCGGCGCTGGCCGGGGCGCACATAGCGACGATCCCTTACGAAGTATTCAAGAAGATGACCTCGCACCCGCTCACCGACATAGGGATCGAGAGGTTCATGGCCGATTGGGAGAAGATAAAAGACCTTTGAGAGAAAAGGCAATATGCGGCGCCGCCAGGCGCATGTTTCAAGGAGGTACACAGGAAAATGGAAGTTGTTGAAAGAGGAGTGCTCGAGGGCAAGCTCCTTCCGGAGCTGCAGGAGATCGGCCTCGCGCTCGACATCGACGGCGTGAAGAAGCTCCGCAAGAAGGACCTGATCGACGCCATACTGAACGAGGCGGGCGTGGCCGGTGAAGGGGCAGACGGAGACGGCAACGGTGGCGTGGTCGTCGCGGAGGTCGATGCCGGGCCGACGGCGGAGGAGCAGGCCAAGAAGGACGAGGAAGACGGCATCGGCAGTGGCATACTGGATATCCTCGCGGACGGGTACGGGTTCCTTCGTACCTCCGGGTACCTGGCCTCGGAGAAGGATATCTATGTCTCCCAGTCGCAGATACGCCGCTTCCGCCTGAAGAGGGGCGACGAGGTGCGCGGCCAGATAAGGCCGCCCAAAGACTCCGAGAAGTACAACGCCCTGCTGCGCATCGAGGCTGTCAACGGCGACGACCCCGAGGTGGCGCAGAGGCGCCGCCAGTTCGAGTCGCTCACTCCGCTGTATCCGCAGGACCGCCTGAGGCTCGAGACGCGCTCGACCAACATAACGTCGAGAATCATCGACCTCATAGCGCCGGTCGGTAAAGGCCAGCGCGGGCTGATCGTCTCCCCGCCCAAGGCCGGCAAGACGACGGTCCTCAAGCAGATCGCGAACAGCATCACCGATAACAACCCCGAGGTCCGCCTGATGGTCCTGCTCGTCGACGAGAGGCCCGAGGAGGTCACGGACATGGAGCGCTCGGTCACGGGCGAGGTGGTATCCTCGACCTTCGACCAGCCCTCCGACAACCACATCGCCGTATCGGAGCTGGTGCTGGAGCGCGCCAAGCGGCTGGTCGAACATCAGCGCGACGTGGTCATCCTGCTCGACTCGATAACCAGGCTCGCCAGGGCGTACAACCTGAGCACGCCGGCCAGCGGGCGCATCCTCTCGGGCGGCGTCGATTCCACCGCGCTGTTCCCGCCCAAGAGGTTCTTCGTCGCGGCGCGCAACATCGCGTTCGGCGGCAGCCTCACCATCATCGCCACGACCCTGGTCGACAC
>PMJJ01000123.1 GCA_003157385.1 Actinomycetota bacterium
CTTGATGTCGTCACCGACGATGGGGAGTCCTGCGCGCCTGAACTTACCCTGCCACATCTCCTCGTTGGCGATGAAGACGGGGATGCAGTTCACGACCCCGCAGCCGGCTTCCAGGGCTTCGCTGATATAGAATCTGGTCGCGTCCTCGCTGCCGACCGGCAGATAGTTGATGAGGACCTGGGCGCCGGAATCGATCAGCGCCTCGGAGACGTCGACCACCGGCTCGCTGCTCTCGGTCACCACCTCGCGGTAGTACTTCCCGAGCCCGTCCAGGGAGGGGCCTCGCATGACACGGACGTCCAACGGGGGCACGTCGGAGAACTTGACCGTGTTGTTCGGCTCCGTGAAGACCGCCTCGCCGAGGTCCTTGCCGACCTTGTTCTGGTCGACGTCGAACGCCGCTACGAATTTCACGTCCTTGATGTGATATGGGCCTACCATGACATGCATGATACCGGGGATGCTGTCCCCCTCAATCGCGCCACGGTAGTACTCGATCCCCTGTATCAGGGATGAAGCGCAGTTACCCACACCGACTATTGCGACCCTGACCTCTGCCATTTCCCGCTGCCTCCTTGCTTGCCCCCGCGGTAGCCCTAGGCGCCCGAAGCCGCCTGTACCTTCCTCTGTGGTTCTTCTTCTACTTCTATATCCTCGCCGCCGCCGGCGGCATCACGTTTGCGTATCGTCTCTCTCTCGTGGGCCATCAGTTTGTCCAGCCACCTGATGTCGCTACGTGCGAGCTCCACCTTGTGCCGCATCAGGCCCTTGCGGTAGTGGTCCTCGTCCCCGTTGCTCGACCGGTAGGCCTTGAACTTCGCCACCTGGTCCTCGAGCAGCCTGCGCCGCGTCTCCAGCAGCGCCAGGCGCGTCTCCGGCTCGAGATACTGGAAGAAGGCCATCCGCAGGTCGAACTTCTCGGTGTCGACGAGCGACGAGTCGGAGGTGTCTTCCGTCAGCAACCTCATGAATTCGGTTTCGCCCCGCACGGTTATCCTGAAGACGTTGCGGTTGCGCGTCTTCTCTTTCACCGAGTAGGCGCGCTCGATCGAGCCCGATTTCTCCAGCCTCTTCAACGCCGGATAAAGGGAGCCATAGCTTACTGTCCAGAAGTGCCCGAGCATGTAGGAGAGCCGCTTCTTCAGCTCGTACCCGTGCATCGGTCGTTCCTTCAGAAGGCCAAGAATGGCTACTTCAAGCAATTTTCCGCTGCCTTTCATCCGCAGTGGGGGAGCAAATATATCAAATCGATATATCGCTGGCAAGTATATATCGATTCGATATATATGTAAATAGTGCGGCCCGCCGAAGTCAGAACCTGTCGAGGTAGCCGTTGATGTAGGCGCGGATAGCGTCCGCTGGGCTGTAGATGCCGAAGTGGCCCTCGCAAAGGACGTCGGCGTCAAGCTCGAGCAGCTTCGCCATCGAGGAGCGCCAGGCCTCGATGTCCGAGCCGAAGTCGGGGTGGAACGGGCCGTGTATATCCTGCCCGAAGAGCACGCGAACGCCAGAGAAGTCGACGTAAGCGGCAACCGAGCCCGGGGTGTGCCCGGGAGTGGCGACCACGTTGAGCTCCAGGTCCCCGACCTGGAGGGTCGACTCGTCGTCGCGGATCACCAGGTCCAGCGGGAGCGGGTTGAGCCTGACCCCGTACATGAAGGCGGCCGTCATCAGCCGGTCGCCGGACTCGATGGCCTCGGCGTCCTGGTGGTGCGCGGCGATCTCGACGCCGTAATCCCGCCTGAAGAGCGCCGCCGCCCCGATGTGATCGATGTGGCAGTGGGTCAACAGCAGAGTGGTGAGCTCCTCGGGCTCGAAGCCGAGACGGATGATGTTCGAGACCAGTGTCTTGTAGCTGGGGCCGCAGCCGCAGTCGACGAGGGCAAGCGTGCCGCCACCGTCAAGCAGATACGAGCAGCAGTCGTTGCCGTCCGATATGTCCGGGCCGCCGACCTGGTAGACGCGCTCCGTCACTTTGACCGGAGCCTTGTAAGACTTCATTGCTTTCCCCCGTCTCGCCATCGCTCCAATGTTCTCACACTTCATTTTCTACGGGCAAAAGACGATTCATCCATCAGCAGCGCTGCTGCGCTTAATGTCGCGCGGAGCGCTCTTTGCTACAATGCTTTTACGCGGTTCAATCAAGAGGAAGGCACCCATGGAGCTGTCCGAAGCCCAGTCGAAGACGCGGGACATCGTCGACAATATAGAGAAGGTCATCAAGGGCAAGCGCAGCACCGTCGAGCTGGCCGTGATGGCGCTCGCGTGCGGCGGGCAGCTGCTGGTTGAAGATGTCCCCGGCGTGGGGAAGACCATGCTGGCCAAGGCGCTGGCGCGCTCCATCGAGGGGTCGTTCCAGCGCATACAGTTCACGCCGGACCTGCTCCCCTCGGACGTGACCGGTGTGTCCATCTTCAACCAGAAGACGGGGGAGTTCGAGTTCCTCCAGGGCCCGATATTCGCCAACGTCGTGCTCATCGACGAGATAAACCGCACCACGCCGCGCACCCAGTCGAGCCTGCTCGAGGCGATGGAGGAGCACCAGGTCAGCGTCGACGGCCAGGCCATGAAACTTCCCGAGCCGTTCTTCGTGATCGCGACCCAGAACCCGGTGGAGTTCTACGGCACCTACCCGCTGCCGGAGGGTCAGAGAGACCGCTTCCTCATCGCGATCGGCCTGGGTTATCCGTCCTTCGCCACGGAGAAGCAGATAGCCAACGACCAGATGATCGCCCACCCGATAGAGTCGATAGGCCCGGTGGTGTCGGCGGCCGAGGTCAGCCAGATACAGGAGGCGGTGAGGCACGTCCACATCGAGGGCGACCTGATCGACTACATCGTCTCGATAGTCCACGCCACGCGCAACCACCCGGCGCTGCTGCTGGGCGCCAGCCCCAGGGGAAGCCTGGCCCTGGTAAGGACGTCGCAGGCTTCGGCCCTGCTCGACGGGCGCGACTACGTCATCCCGGACGACATCAAGGAGATGGCACGCTGGGTGCTGCCGCACAGGTTCGTGACGCGGGAGAGGTCGCGCAGTTACTTCCGCGAGTCGGCGGAGATCGTTTCCGAGATACTTGAACAGGTGCCCGTGCCCGTCGAGGCGGGCGGGCGCCGGGGCGAGGGGAGTTGAACCGAAGGACTCTCGTCTTCATCCTCGTCGGTGTGGCCCTGCTCCTCATCGGGGCCACCATCAAGTCCGGCTGGCTGTACCTCGTCGCAAGCTTCCTGTTCGGCATAGCCGTCGTCGGCATCCTGGCCGGCTGGATCGCGGTGCGCAAGATAACCATCACGCGGGACGCGCCCGCCGAAGCCTTCGAGGGCAAGCCGTTCAACGTCAGCCTGAGACTCAATAACGGAGGCAGGTTCACCCGCCGGCTCATCATGATCGACGACCTCCAGTTCCGCTCCGGCAGGAGGCAGGGCCCGCTGGCCAGGGCCCGCCAGCAGAGGGCCGAGTTCAGGGAGTTCATCCGCACCGGCAAGGCGCTGGACGCGACCGAGCGCGCCGGAGACGATGATCCGACTCTCATCGTCGTGGAGGAACTGCCGCCGGGAGAGCTCGAGGTGGATTACCAGATGTCGGCGCCGAAGCGAGGAGTCTATCCGCCTGCCCGGCTGAGGGTCGCCTCGGGAGGCGTGCTGGGCAGCGCCGAGATGCGGAAAGTGCGCAGCGCCACCCACGGGATGACCATCTTCCCGACGGTCTTCCCGCTCGACTCGTTCCGGTTCGACCCTCGCGCGGAGCTCGCCGCGACAGAGGCGATAGAGTCATCGCGCAAGGGCATCGGCAACGACTACTACGGCATCCGCGAGTACAGCCCCGGCGATTCCCTCAGGCACGTCCACTGGCGGTCCAGTGCCCGGATGGGCAAATTGATCGTCAAAGAGTACGAGCAGGAGCTGCGGCCTTCGGCAGCGATAGTCCTGGCCCTCTGCAGGCCGGAGTTCGGTAGCCCGAGCAGGAACAGCCTGGAGGACGGCCTGAGGGCCGCGGCTTCGATAATCAGCCTTCAGGAATCGCTGGGAAGCCTGCCGATGGTGGTGCATCCAGGCGGCGGCGGCTTCGAGGCGGCCGCGCCCCCGACCGCGTTCGGCTGCTACGAACTGCTGGCGCGCTACCAGGCCCCTGAAAGCCCCGCGGGCACAGGGCCCGCCGCGCTGAGCTCCTCGACGCTGGCGCGGGCTATCGCCGATGCGCTCGATGCGATAATCCCGGGGTCGGCCATGATCGTTGTGACCAACGCGCCGCCGCTGGAGGCTGCCGCCTCGCTGGAGATGTTCGGGGATATCCCGGCGGGCTCCATGGTGCTGGTGCTGGATGACTCCTACGGGCCGCGCTGGGAGGACAGCTGGCTCGACGAGGCCCCCTGGCTCGCGGCCTTCGCCGGGCTGAATATGAACCTGTACGCCGTTGTGGCGGGCCGGGAGATGCGTCGATGTTTGAGCGAACCGTTGAATACTATCGGCTGATAAACAAGCCGGGCGAGCCGGAGGGTTCCGTCGGATTCCGCTTCGCGGTGCTCCTGACGGTCCTGGTAAGCGTCGTTGCCGCAGTGGCCTACGGAGGGGCCGCGGCGCTGACCGGCTTCCTGGTCGCCATGGGAGTCATCGCGGGCTCGGCGTTCTCCTACTTCACGCGCAAGCGCCAGAACCTGCTGGTAAAGGCCGTGCTGAGCGTCCTGTTGATCGCCGTCTTCATCTTGTTCTGGGCGGAGCTGGGCGGCTCGATCCACGACCTCAGATACCCGCTCATCAGGCTGTTCCTCTGGCTGCAGGTACTTCACTCGTTCGACCTGCCGACTCGCCGTGACCTGGACTTCTCGCTGGTCAGCGCGGCCATACTGATGGCCTTCGCCGGCGCAATGAGCATATCCACCGATTTCCTGCTCCTTTTGCTGCCCTTCTTCGCCGCCGGCCTGGCGAGCCTCTACCTGGGGCACAGATCATCGCTCAGGTCCCGCGCCAGCGTCCTGGTCCCCTCGAAGCGCTCTCCAGGAAAAGGCCTCGTCCTTGCGTGCCTCGTCCTGGTGCCGGTGACGATGGGGATGTTCATGCTGCTGCCAAGGCTGCCCGGCTTCAGCGGCTACTACCTTCCCGTCTCGAGTTCGGCAGGTAAGATACCGACGGCTTTCGGCCCGCTCATCAACAACCCCGGGTTCGCGACCACGGACAAGCTTCCAGCGACCCCGCTCCCCTACAACCCCGGCGTCTACTTCGGCCTGAACAACTTCCTCGACCTGAGGGTCCGCGGGACGCCGAGCGAAGTGACTGTGATGAAAGTGCGCAGCAATTCGCCCGAGTACTGGCGGGCCACCGCTTTCGACAAGTATCTGGGGAACGGCTGGGAGAACACCGAGAAGAAGCGCGTGGAGATAGAGTCCAGCGACATGCCCCTGAGCATCTCTTACCCGGGGGAGAACCAGCGCCAGGGGACCTCCGACCTGGTGCAGACGTTCTTCATCGAGAAGAAGCTGCCCAACACCCTCTTCGCCGCATACATCCCGCGCGACGTCTACTTCCCGACCTCCCGCTTGAAGGTCGACTCCATGATGTCCGTGCTGACGCCCGGCGCGCTCGACCCCGGCCTTGTGTACACGGTGGTCTCGGAGTTGAGCGACGTCAGCCCGGAGATGCTGAGGGTCGGTTACGGGAACATCCCGGCGGCCGTGAGTGACAGGTACTGCCAGCTGCCGCCGATGTCCCCCGCGGTGGCGGACCTGACCACCAGGGTTGTGAGCGGGCAGAGGAACGAGTACGACTGCGTCCAGGCGATCAGCGAGTACCTGAAGAAGACCTACCCTTACGACCTCAACGTGGCAAGGCAGGGCAACAAGGAGAACACTGTCGAGTTCTTTCTGTTCAAGGCCAAGCGCGGCTTCTGCGAGCATTTCGCCTCCGCGATGGCGGTGATGTGCAGGACCATGGGTTTCCCCGCCAGGGTCGCGGTCGGCTACGACAGCGGGAAATACAACTCGCTCACCGGCTACTACGAGGTCAGCGCCAGCGACGCCCACGCCTGGGTGGAGGTCTACTTTCCGGCGTGGGGATGGATACCGTTCGACCCCACCCCCGGCTGGACCGACCCCAGCTCGACGGCTACCAGGAGCACGACCTGGACCGGGTTCAACCTCATGCAGAACATAGGGAACGCGCTGGGCAGGGTCTTCCCTTCCAGCTGGGGGCGAGGCCTGAAAGCCGCCGGGCTCGCGACGGGGCGTGCTTTCAAGGCCGCCGCCAGGGGAGTGGCCGGTTTCGTGGGTGTCGCGTGGCCAGCGATCATCGCGCTGCTCGTCCTGCTGCTGGCGGGCTTCGGGCTCTCAAGGCTGCGCCGCGCCCGCTCTCCGGCTCCATCGAGAGGCCCGCCGGACACCGGCCCGCGCCACGCCGCGGCGGTCGTGTTCGAGCGCATGACCAGAGCGCTTGCCAGAGCCGGAATCGTCTGGAGGCCAGCGCAGACCGCGTCTGAGTTCGGAGCCGCGGTGGACTCTTTCCTGGGCACGGACCTCGGAGCCCGTGCCGCGGAGCTGTTCAACGGCTTGCGCTACTCCGCGGAGCCGGCGCAGTCGGACCTCGAGCAGCTTCGCCAGGTCGTGGGCCGGATCGAGGACGCCGCCGGGGCAAAAGAAAACCCCGGGTCTCGCAGACGGAGACCCGGGGATATCGTCTGATGCTGTCTTCCTAGAGGCGCTCGACTATCATCGCCACGCCCTGTCCTCCGCCGATGCAGAGGGTCGCGCAACCGGTAGTCGCGTCCTGCTCGGCCAGGATCTCCAGTATCGTCGCGATCAGCCTTCCGCCCGTGGCACCGACCGGGTGTCCGTAAGCCACCGCGCCGCCCCAGAGGTTGGCGCGCTCGGGGTCCACTCCCAGCTCGCGCTCGCAGTACAGGTACTGGGCCGAGAAGGCCTCGTTGATCTCCCAGACGTCGATGTCCGAGACCGCCATCCCGGCGCGCTCGAGCGCCTTGCGGGAAGAGGGCACCGGGCCGTAGCCCATGTAGGCGGGGTCGACTCCGGCGACCGCGTAGGAGACGATGCGGCCGAGCGGCTTGATGCCCTCGTCCTTGGCGCGCGTCTCCGACATTATTATGATGGCCGCGGCCCCGTCGTTGATGCCGGAGGCGTTGCCCGCTGTGACCGTCCCGTCTTCCTTCACGAAAGCGGCCGGAAGCTTGCCCAGTGCCTCCAGTGTGGTGTCCTTGGGGTGCTCGTCCGTGTCGAAGACGACCGTGCCCTTGCGGCTCTTTATCTCCACGGGGACTATCTGTCGCTTGAGCTTGCCCTCGGCGATCGCCTTGAGGGCCTTCTGGTTCGAGCCCAGCGCATGCTTGTCCTGGTCCTCGCGGGTGATGCCATGCCGCTTGGCGATGTTCTCCGCCGTCTGCCCCATCATCAGGCCTGTTATCGGGTCCTTGAGTACCTCCCAGCAGCTGTCCACCAGGGCCGAGTCGCGCATGCGGAGGCCGAAGCGCGCGTCCTTGGCGAGATAGGGCGCCATGCTCATGTTCTCGACTCCGCCGGTGATGACGATCTCGTCCTCGCCCAGCATGATCTGGCGCGCGCCGGCGATGATCGACTCTATGCCCGAGCCGCAGCCGCGGATGACCGTGTGGCAGGGGACCTCGTGCGGGAGCCCGGCCGCGAGCCCGCCGCAGCGGGCGACCAGGTTGTTCTCGTCGGTCCTGGGGATCACGTGTCCGAAGACCGCTGAATCTATCTTGTCAGGCCCCAGGCCGGCCCTCTTCATCACTTCGCCGATGATGAGTGAAGTGAGCTGCACCGGGGGGACCGTCTTGAGCGAGCCCCCGAAAGTCCCGAACGCCGTCCTTGCCGCAGACACGATAACTACGTTCTCCAACTGAAGCCTCCTTTGGCCAGCGCCCGCGGTCGCGGACGCAATCAAATGCTAGAACCCGGAGTATTCTAACCTTGTGGATTGATGCCGGGCAAATAAAAAAGCGGCGCCGCGTGGGCGCCGCCGAAAAGGCCTGCTCAGCTGGCGAGCCAGTCGAAAAGCCCCTCATCCGTGTCGGGACGGGAGAGCTCGACCGTCTTGGTGATGATATCGGCGTAACTGTAAGACACGCGCTGGCTCGGCGAGGTCTTGGTCTCGACGCGAACGACGAACACGTGCGGGTAGGTTTCCTCGAGGACGGCCATGTTCTCTACGACGATCTTGCGGCCCTTGTTGGCGCGCACCTTGAGTTTTTCGCCCAGACATTCGTTGAGGTCGTCGCGGATTCTCTGCATGACGTTTACTTCCAAAGGTTCGGAATTCCTCAAGTCTTCCACCCTTTCAGTTCTGCGGACACAAAGCAGTTGTGTAATTATAGCTAAATTGGCAAAAAATGTCAACCACAAAGGTGTGCTTCACTGCAGATTAGTAATGCGCAAAGTTTTGGGGACAGGTACTTTCCACTTATTTTTCTACTTTCGAGGGTGCCATGATGACAGCAGTGGGTAAATTAGAAAAATAAGTGGAAAGTACCTGTCCCCACTTATACTCTGGAGCCGCAGTTCGTGCAGAAATGTTCCCCGCTCTTCAGCTTGCCGCCGCACTGCTCGCAGAACTTGTGGCCAGCCTGCTGCGGCTCCGGCCCGGGCGCGGGCAGCGCCACGGCCTCGACCGGCTTGCGGGTGTACACCAGGACGAGGAGCCCCGCGAACACGAGAAAGAGTAGAGCGAAGATGATCGAGAAAAGCACCTTCTGGTCGCTCCAGAACCCGTAGGCGGCCGTGGCCGCCGGCATGGTGTATGCGAGCGCCTTCTCGGTGGAGTCGTAATGGGCGTTGGACGCCGCGGCAGGGAGCGTTATCAGCGTCGTCGTCTTGAACGTCTGGTCCGTGAAGAGCGTGAACTCGCTGTTCACCGTCGACGTCTCCTCGAAGGTGAAATTGCCGCCCGAGTTCTGCTTGGGCTTCGAGGAGTACCCGTACAGCACAAAGTCGCCCTTGGTGGCGTAAGCCATCCCGGGCTTGTTGTAGGTGATGACCACCGAGTTGGAAGTGTCCATCATGTCGGTCTTGAAGTCGACGAGCTCGCCCGTGGTGTCCTCGTCGGTGTAGCGCCGGGTCAGGAAGCCCCTCTTCTTGCTCTGCACTTTCTTTACGGCCTGATAGTCGGTCTTGGAGTACTTGATCGTGTCGGTGACGTGGCCGTCGCCGACCGCGTTGACTGTGACCTTGTAGGTCTCAGTTATGGTCGGCTTGTCGGCGGCGTGCGTGAGGCCGGCGGCGAGCAGCACCGCCAGGAGGGCGGCCGCGGCTATGAGTGTAAAGCATCTCCTTGCCTTTACCATGACGGCATCACCCCCGCTTTCCACCAGTACTCCGGGTTGATGAAGACGATCGTTCCGTCGTCCTGTGCTTTCTCTATCTCTTTCTTGGCGAGGCTGATGCACTCGGAGGCCGTCACGTCCGGCGACACCGCGTCACCATGTTTTGCCAGGGCGTAGTCCTTGTCGAGGAACGTGGCCTCTATCGCGTAGGTGTCGCCGCTCTGGGGCGTCTCGATCATCGGGATGGCGTGGCCGGGTATGAGCGCGACGTAGGACTTGACCCCTACCGCCTCCATCATGGCGCTGAGGGTGATAGCCAGGTCCAGGCAGGTCCCGGAGTTGCGCTCGATGGTCTCCTTGGGGTACTGGACGTACTGAGAGAAACCGCCCGTCCAGAATCCCGACGGCTCCATGATGTATTTGACGCCATGCGACCGAAGAGCCTCGAAGGCGCTCTCGAAGGCGGCTATGGCATCGTCGTCGCTCGCCCGGGTCTCGAGGCCGCCGGCCGCCGCGTTCGCGAAGGCTTTCGTCGTCTCTTCGTTGGGCGTTATGAACGCCGCGATGAAGCGGTAGTTGTCGAAGGTGTCGGCGAAGGTCAGGCAGTCGGCTTCCTTGAGGCTGGTGAAGACAAAGTCGTTCTTGCCGAGGAGGAAGAGCTTTGCCGACTCCTCCTGGGCCTCCTTGAGGCCGTCGTACTCGTATCGCACTGTCAGCTCGACCGGCGTCTTGGTGGTTATCGCCTCGACTTTGGTGGGATCGAGAGGCGGCCAGCAGTAGTCCCGCACGGTCTGGCCGGGCCGGATCTCGGTGTACGTCTCACCTGAGTTCCAATCGGTCAGGTCGCCGACCTTGTACGATATCTTGAAGTTGCGGGCTGGCATCTTTCCGACGTTCTTGATGATGGTCTTGGCGACCCACATGTTCTGGTTGTTGTCGCCGTAGACCTTGTAGGCGCAGGTGAGGATCTCGTTCCTGGTGAGCAGCTTGACGTCGAGATTGACCTTGGAAGGGTCGTACGCCGCGCTCGGTCGAGTGGCCGAGAAGACGAACAGCGCGCCGGACGTGACCATCAGAATTGCCAGCACAACGATGAGTAATGTCTTGAGTCGCCTGCTCATCGCGGTAATCCTTTCGAGAAGCAGCCGCCATGGGCCGCCGGACAAGGGCGCTGGTGAGATGATGTTAGCACACTGGCAGCGAACGGATAAGACTGGCCCGTCAGGGCTTGTCCGCTCCCGGAGAAGAGACGTACGACTCCACCGCCTCGCGGATCGTATCCGCCGCGGGAGACACTCGCAGGTCCAGCCTTTCCTCAGCCAGCGCCGGGGTGTAATAGAGGCCGAGCTCGGCGAGCATGAGCGCGAGTGGGTCCTCGAGCACCTTCGACCTGCCCCGCGCATGCCTGGGCTTCTGCTGCCGTTGGGCTGCCGCCGCGCATTCCGCTCCCAGCTCTCTCATCACCTTGCAGATCTCTATCGACAGATCCCCCAGCGTGATGTTCTCCCCAGCGAGGATGAACGTCTCGCAGGGCCTTCCTCTTCCCAGCGCCTTGATGGCGGCCGAGGCCGCGTCGGTTGCCCGGACGATGTTGACGCCGCCGGCCCGGCCCGCGAGCCGGCCGCTCGATGCACCCAGGAGCAGCCACCCGCAGGTATCGGACGGCGCAGCACCGGTGTCCATCATAACGGTGGGATGGAGCGTTACCGACCGTAGCCGACCGTCGTCGCCGTACCGCTGCAGGAGGTCTTCGGTCGCGCGCATCGCCCGCAGGCAGGGAGCCGAGCCCGACTGCGATTTCGCGCTCTCGTCACCTGGTTCGGCTCTGCTGCCCGGCGCGAAGGTCATCGCCGACGATGCGTACACCATGTCCTGGACGCCCAGGCGCGTCATAGCCACCAGAAGGTTCCGGGTCCCTTCGACGTGCGCCCTGGCCGCCGGCTCGTCGAGGGGATGGGTGAGCAGTCTTTCCGATTCGAGGTGAAACACCGCGGTGGCGCCCGCGAGCGCCGCGAGGCAGGACTCGAGGTCGAGGGCGTTCGAGGACGACGCCTGGAACGGAATGCCTTCAGCCCGCGCGGTGGTGCCAGGCGCCGCTATCCCGCGGACGTCAAAACCGTTGAGCGTTAGCTCGCTTGCTACCGCTGAGCCGAACAGCGTGTCGACGCCGGTCAACAGGATGGTCAATTCTCTCGCGCCCCAGCCTGACTAGCCGTCAACCTAGCCGCGCCCCGCATTCTCCGCAGAATGCCGCACCCTGTTCGTCAACCGCCGCGCCACACGAAGGACACCTGGCTTCGTCCCCGGTCGCAGCGCTATCTGGCGGCGCGTCAGCCTCAGCCGCTGGTGCCTGCCCCGTGGCGGGTGGTGTAGGAGGAGGAGGGGTCACTTCCGGCGGAGGCGGAGGCGGCGCGGCCGTCGCAGGCGGAGGTGGCGCGGTCTGCGGGGGCGCCGGCCGAGGTGCAGTCGCGGCTTCGACTGGCTTGCCGCACTCTCCACAGAACCGGGTCCCGGGCGCGAGCGGGCTGCCGCAAGCCGGGCAGGCGAAGCCCGCCGGCGGAGGAGCCACCGCTTGCTGGGGCGCGCCACAGTTCGAGCAGAACCTCAGCCCTGGAGTCGATGGGGCCCCGCAGGAGGGGCACGAAGAACTGCCGGTAGCCGCAGGCATACCCACGGCCTTCATCTGCTGCGCCACTCCCTGCAGGCGTGTTATCTCCGCCTGGGTCTGCTCGATCTGAGCATCAAGGGCGCGGATCTGACCGCAGGCCTCCAGGAGCGTGGCGTCGCTCAGGCGTCCCTCCAGAAGAGCCTGGTAAGTGGCCAGCCCGAGACCGGGGAACGACTTGTCCTTGTCCTTCTGCAGCCGCTTCACCTGCATCTTCAGTTGGTTGATCTCTTTTTGCGGCTTGACGCCCGGATCAATAGCCATTCTCTGCACCTCCGCTCATTGGAGTGACTGCCCGAACAATTCTACCACGCTCGATTCTCATGAAAGCCTCCCGTAGCCGGGGACGAAACGCATCGCGTCGACCTGGCCCCGCGCTCGACCATATGGGTCTCCGCCCCGGGGCTGCTCGGTATCTCGACCCGCTTGCCGAAGACCTGGAACACAAGCATGTCCACCGGCCTGCAGGCCGCTGAGATGTCGATGCCGGTATAGGACTTGAGCGCGGCGAAATCGAACGGGCTCGCGGCGCCGTCGGGCCTGAATTCCGGTCTGCCGCCGTGGCGCTTCTCCTTGTCGAGGACCGTGACGCCGATGCCGTCCCTTGCGAGGATGATCGCGGCAGTGAGCCCGGACAGCCCGGCTCCAACGATTGTGGTCTCACGTTCAGGCATCCCGTCCCCCTGTCTCCACCATCACCGAAGGCGGCCGCCAACTATTCTACAGCGGGCGCGCACGGCGGCGCATCCAGCGACGGCTGGCGAGCCTGGAGGCGGGCCGGCGGGGGTGGGATAATCTTCCAAGAGAGGTGATGGCTTGTCCGCTCCGTGGCCGGACCCGCAGGCGCGGGAGAGATACATACGGTTTGTCGAGCTCGAGCTCGAGATCATGAAGTCCGCTTCCAGTGGCGCGCTGGACCCGGAGCTGCTCGCAGAGTTCAACGGACTCCTCACCCACTGGTTCCCGAAGACGAGAGCATTCATCGAATCCCGGATCGACCGCGACCCGGCCGGCGGGTTCTCAGACGAGGTAAGGACGGTAGCCTGGGTCGAGGCGCACTCGGTGCCTGCGAGCCCGGAAGGCTCGCATGTGCCCGGGAGCTGGACCGAGGACGAGATCGCCGCAAGCATCAACGAGTGTTTCGCGGAGGCCCGCCGCCGGGCCGGGATCTGAGCCCGCTTTCAACATCTGGCCTCGCCGGCTTGATATAATAAGACGAGGTCTGAGGTGGTGTCTTCTTGTCTGAAAAAACGGGTTCCAGGATCCTTGTCATAGACGATGACAGGGACATGCTCAAGATGCTCGAGGCGATGCTCGTGCTCGACGGGTTTTCGGTCAGCCTGTGCAGCGATCCCGACAAGGGCCTGGCGACGGCCGCTGAGGAGCTTCCCGACCTGATACTCCTCGACATGGTGATGCCTCGCAAGAGCGGCCTCGAGGTGATGATGGAGATCCGCAGCAGCCCCGCCACCAGCCGCATCCCGATCCTTTTTCTTTCGGCGGTGGGCGAAGAGGCCGTGGTCGTCAAGGCTCTGAAGGGAGCGGACGACTATGTCATCAAACCGTTCAAGACACTCGAGCTCGAGGCGCGCATTCTGAAGATTCTCGAGAGGACCGCGCACGGTGACGGTGTGCCGGCGGACAGGCCGGCAAAGCTGCAGCGCCTGCCGGTGCAGCGGGGCGACGAGACCTTGTTGATCCCGCTGCCCGAGATCTACTACTTCGAGGCCGCCGGCAAGTACTCATACGCCAACACCAGGGACAGGCGTTTTCTCACCAACTTCAGCTTGGGGCAGCTCGAGGAGAGGCTGCCGGAGGCCGGCTTCATCCGCACGCACCGATCGCACATCGTGAACGTCGACTGCGTCCGGAAGGTGACCAGGGACAAGACCAAGGGCACCTGTGTGGTGATGGCCGACGATGCCGAGACGCGGCTCAAGGTGAGCGACTCGCAGCTCCACCTGGTCAAGGAAAGGCTCGGGCTCTGAGGTCAAGTGCTCCGCGCCGTTCCATTATTACCGGGCTTCGTTCCGGCAGGAACGCCATTCGTTTCCTCGTCATCCCAAATGCTTATGCCGCCACTGTGGACGGCCGTTATAATCACCGAAGGTTCGTACCGGGCTGGGTGCGTGGTGCACTTGTCCCGGCAAAGTGGGAGAGAGGTTCTCCTTAACATGATAAATGATCGCCTCATCGCAACCTGGGACCGGGCGCCGGACACACAGACGGCGACGCACACCTATACTGCCACCCAGCCATAACCACGCTTATAGGTTTCGGGAGCAGGCGGCGAAGAGGTCTGGAAATCAAGGGGTGCAAGCCCCTTGATTTCATTTTGGGGTGACTTTTGCGCCGCGGGTCGCGGGTAAATCGACTTGTTCGGCCGCGCCACGCTTCTCCCTGGTGAAGTATTCCCGGTAACGAGCCTTCTTCTCTCCCAGCGGCACGACTGACACGGCCGCGATAAGGACTCCCGAGACCAGTAAGGCGATCGACACCCCGTGCACCACGTAGGTCAGCCCCGCCACGTGTATCGTCTTCGTTCCCACCAGCGTGGCTATCGCGCTGGAGAGGCCGGCGCCGACGACAAGGAAGATGCGCGACACGGCGTGGAAGGCCGCGAACGCCTTGCCCCGGTCACGGTCGTCGATGCGTTCCTGGACCATCGTTATCGCGACCAGGAACAGTATGCCGAAAGCGGCGCCGAAGAAGGCGGCCAGCAGATAGACCAGGGGAAGCCACTGGATGATGGACATGCTGATCATGATGCCCCCGGCCGTGAGGAGCGCCATTCGCAGCATCCAAGGTTTTTCTTCGCGCTTGACCAGCACCTGCAGCGCGACCATCCCGGCTATTATCCCGATCCCGAACAGAGCCATCAGGATCCCGAACGCCATGTCGCTCCTGGCGCCGAGGACCTGTTTCACGTACCCGAGGCCCACGGCGTACAAGCTGCCGCCTCCGATACACCCCACCGCAGCGCCCAGCATCAGCGATCTCGCGAACGGGTTGCGAAGCGCGAAGGTGATCGACTCGAAGAAGCCCGCTTGCTCCTCGTCGGCCTCGATGCGGTCGCGGGGGGAGCTCAGTCGCATCCGAACGTAGATGGTCACGGCCGCGAAGAAGCTCAACGAGTCCAGCAGGAACGCGATGGTCGTCGGGTGGTTCGCCAGGAAGCCGCCGTTCACGAACAGGCGGGTGAACGGAGACGGGATCGTCACGAAGGAGAAGAGAACCGCCGCGAGCGGGATCACGCCGTAGGTAGTCATCATCGCGAGCGAGTTGGCCATCGTGAGCTGGTCCGGCTCGACAAGGTTGGGGACGCTCGCGTCTCTGGCGGCGAGCCAGACTATCGACAGGCCCTCCAGGAAGAACACCAGGACGTACACACCCCAGAGGTGCGTGATGAATGGCGCCGCCAGGATGATCATCCCGCGGGAGATGTCGCAGCCTATCATCAGCCGCTTGCGGTCCAGCCTGTCGGTCACGAAGGCGGCCAGCGGTCCGCTGAAAAGCGCGGGGACGATGCGGAAAGCGAGCATGCCCCCTACCGCGAGGTAGGAGCCGGTCGTCCTCCAGACCAGCGACATCAGCGCGAAGGTAGCCAGCCAGTCGCCGGTGCAGGAGACGAGTTGACCCCAGAACAGTCGCATGAAGTTTTTGTTGCGGATGAGAACGCGGAACTCCTGCTTTACGTCGCCCATCTGCCCTGTGAGGTCACCGTTTCCCATACGGGCCCTTCTCACTATCGTACGTATCACTCACGGCCAATTGTAATGGATGTGAGCCTTGACGGCCTTGCGGAATCGCATCGATACTGATCTGGCAGGAACGTCACCGATCAGCGGAAATGAAGACGTCATATATATTTGAGCTTGTTCGCCTCTCTGATGGAGGTGGTGGCGGATGGTGGACCCGGAAAGATTGACCGTCAAGGCGCAGGAGGCGGTGGGGCAGGCCCAGTCCCTGGCGGCCTCGCTCGATCACCAGGAGGTCGATGTCGAGCACCTGCTGCTCGCGCTGGTGACGCAGCGGGACGGGCTGGTGATCCCGTTATTGCAGAGGTTGGGCGCGCGGCCGGAGGCGCTCGAGGAAGCCATCAGGAGCGACCTTGCATCACGCCCGAGGGTCAGCGGCTCGCAGAGGCAGTTCATCTCTCCCGCGCTGGACGGTGTGCTGGACGAGGCGCAGACGATCGCGCAGAACTTCAAAGACGAGTTCGTCAGCACCGAGCACCTGCTGCTGGCGATCATCGCCGGAGGCGGCAGGGCCGCCCAGCTCCTGGCGGAACACGGGGTCACCGCGGATGACCTGCTCAAGGCGCTCGCGGACATCAGAGGCTCGCAGCGCGTCACCGACCAGAGCCCCGAGGAGAAGTATCAGGCGCTCGAGCGGTTCGCGCGCGACCTGACCGCCGAGGCGCGCAAGGGAAAGCTGGACCCGGTCATCGGTCGCGA
>PMJJ01000099.1 GCA_003157385.1 Actinomycetota bacterium
ACCAAGGGCAAGGTCATGCTGGAAGGCCGCGACCTGGCCAAGCTCAAGCGCCGGGACGTGCCCAGGATCCGCCGCCGCATCGGCAACGTCTTCCAGGACTTCAAGCTTCTGCCCAACAAGTCGGTCTACGACAACGTCGCCTACGCCCTCGAGGTGGTCGGCGAGCCGCGGCGCAGCATCCGCCGCAAGGTCCCGGAGATCCTCAGCCTGGTGGGCCTGGCGGAGAAGACCAACAGTCTCCCGCACGAGATCTCGGGCGGCGAGCAGCAGCGCGTCAGCGTGGCGCGCGCGTTCGTCAACCATCCCCCGCTGCTCCTCGCCGACGAGCCCACCGGGAACATCGACCCCGAGACCGCGGTGGGTATCATGCAGCTCCTCGTGCGCATCAACCGCACGGGCACCACCGTGGTGGTCGCCACCCACGACCGCGACATGGTCAACCGCATGCGCCGCCGCGTGCTCCAGCTCGAGGCCGGGCGCCTCGTGCGCGACGAGCGCCGCGGCAGCTACGATCAGGTCACCGAAGAGGTGGGCGATGCGCTTTAGCTTCTTCCTCGCAGAGGCGTTCGGCTCGATGCGCCGCAACTGGGTCATGGCGATGGCGGCCGTGATCACCGTCTTCATCAGCACGGCCATCCTCGGCGCCGTCCTCGTCACCCGCGACAACCTCAACCAGGGCGCCACCAACCTCAAGAACCGCGTCATGATCGAGGTCTTCATCAAGGACAACTCGCCGCCGGATCAGGTGGCGGCGCTGCAGCACAAGATCGACGTCCTCAAGTCCCAGGGCCAGGTCAAGAGCTACACGTACATCTCCAAGGAGCAGGCGCTCGCCATCTTCCGCAAGCGCTTCGGCGAGCGCATCGTCGCCAACCTGCCGATCAACCCGCTGCCCGCCTCGTACCAGATCCAGGTGCAGGACACCAACAACGTCGACAAGGTGGCGGCGCTGTTCTTCAACGATCCCACGGTCGACAACGACCCCGGCACGCACAACGGTGTCAAGTACGCCAAGGAGACCGTGCGCAAGATGCTGAGCACGATCAGCCTGATCGAGAAGGGCATGTGGGTGGTCACGATCGTCTTCGCCGCCGCCGCCGTCCTGCTCATCAGCACCACGGTGCGGCTTTCCATCTTCGCGCGCCGCCGCGAAGTCGAGATCATGCGCCTCGTGGGCGCGACCAACTGGTTCATCCGCTGGCCGTTCATGATGGAGGGCGTGATCGAAGGGTTCTTCGGAGCGTTAGTAGGGATCATTGTCGCCGTTCTGGTGCACTCATGGTTCATCTCCAAGCTGGAGGCGGCCGCCAATAACGTCAGGCTGGTGGGCGGAAGCTACATGGTAGGGCTGTCGCTCATCCTCATCGTGATCGGCATCGTGATCGGCGCCGTGGGCAGCGCGTTCGCTCTGAGGCGGTACATCGAGGTCTAGGACCTCCGGTGACGGGGACTCCGGGCAGGCAGCTGAGTTTATCAGCGAATTCTCAGAAGGATGCTTCATCCTGTTCTTGAACAGGTAATACGTCTATTATGGGATTCGGGCCTCGAGCGGCCCGCGTCGAGTTTCACTGGTTCAGGCTCCGAGGCGTGTCGCCGGGAGCCCATAATCCGAGAAGACAAGGAGCGGACTTGGACGAGCAACAGGGCAACGACCAGCCGGGAGGGCAGGTACCGCATCAGCAACCGCCCCCTCCCCAGCAGTGGCAGCAGCAACAGCAGCCTCCACAGCAGCCACCTCCAGCGCCGGGTCAGCCGCCTCAGGGCCAGTACCCGCCACCGGGGCAGGCGCCTCAGGCGCAGCCTCAGCAGGGCCAGTACCCGCCTCAGGGCCAGTACCCGCCCCCGGAGGGGCAGTACTACCAGCAGCCCCAGTACGGCGCGCCGCCGCCGCCACCTCCTCCCAGGAAGCGCATGAAGCGCTCGAGCGCGATCATCCTGGGGATAGTGGTCGCCCTGCTGGCCATCGGAGCGCTGGTGGGGATCGGCTTCGCCATCGACAAGACCGTCTTCAAGAAGAGCGCGGCCAACTTCAACCTCAGCAATCAGCCCATCTACAACGAGGCGCTCTTCGATATCAAGAGTTACTTCTATAGGCCTTTCAGCGAGGCCAAGATCACCGCGGCCGCGAACGCGGCGGTCGCCAAGGCCAAGAAGAAGGGCGTAACCTCGACCACGGAGCTTACCAACATCGGCGTCACCGCACTGGTGAACGCGCTGGGCGAGCCCCACAGCGAATACCTGACCCCAACACAGAACAAGCGCCTGGAGCAGGACTTGAGCGGTACGTTCTACGGGGTGGGCTTCACCCTCCGAGAGGACAAGGGACGCCCGATGGTGGTATCGGTGATCAAGGGTTCACCCAGCGACAAGGCCGGGATCAAGGCGGGCGACATCATCATGTCGGTCGACGGCAAAGACACCAAGGGCGAGTCGCTGGACACGGTGGTCCTTCAGATCAGGGGAAAGCAGGGCACCAAGGTCAAGCTGGGTGTGATGCGCGGGACCAAGACGACGACCTACAGCATCACCAGGGAGAAGATCCAGATCCCGGACTTCGAATCCAAGATGGTGGACGGCAAGTACGGCCTGCTGACCCTGTACGAGTTCAACAAGGGTGTGGGCGACAAGGTGCGGGCCGCGGTCAAGGACCTGCAGGCGCAGGGAGCCCAGGGCTTCATCCTAGACCTGCGCAACAACCCTGGCGGCCTGCTGGACGAGGCCGTCAACGTGGCGAGCGTGTTCCTTCCGCCCGGAACGCCCATCGTTGCTATCCAGAACAAGGGACAGAAGAGGACCGAATACGTGGCGCGCGGCGGCCAGGAGACGACCAAGCCCCTGGTCATACTCGCGAACTCCGGGAGCGCCAGCGCCTCTGAGATCGTGACCGGCGCGCTCAAGGACGACGGGCGGGCTGTCGTGGTGGGCACCAAGACCTACGGAAAGGGCTCGGTGCAGAACGTGTTCACCACCGGCGAAGGCGGGGCGGTCAAGCTGACCATCTCGCTCTACTACCTGCCCAAGGGCGAGTCGATCGACGGCAAGGGCATAACCCCGGACGTGGTCGTCGCGGTCAAGGGCGACCCCGCCAAGGAAGACACGGCGCAGATGGACATGGCCAAGCACGTGTTGCAGAACATGATCGACGGAAAGCCACCCACCAGCCTGCTGCTGGAGGACCTGAAGATAGCGGCCTAGGTGAGTGGAAATAGAGGCCAGGCACTCGTTGCCTTGTTTCTCACTTCCATGGGCTGAGTTCGTCATGTTATTAGGATAATCGCCTTTGCGCGAAGTGGCTGATCGTTCTTGTTCCTCCCGCTGCGCACCCGGAGCCGCGCATCGTCCGTCACGGTCATTTACCCCTGAGCGGGCGATGTTATACTCTGGTCATGTCCAGAAGTGAAGACCGTCCCGGGATCCAGGTAAAGGCCACCAACCGTAAAGGGCTGCGCGATTACTTCGTCGAGGAGAGGCTTGAAGCGGGACTGGTGCTCACCGGGAGCGAGATCAAGTCGATCCGCGAAGGGCGCGCGTCGCTGGTAGATTCTTACGCGACCATCGAGGGCGGCGAGGCGTTCGTGCACGGCATGAACATCCCGCCTTATGCGCAGGCGGGGCACTTCGGCCACGAGCCGGACAGGGTCCGCAAGCTCCTCCTTCACAAGGACCAGATAAAGCGGCTGGTGGGGAAGATCGCGGAGCGCGGGTACACGCTGGTGCCGCTGCGGTTGTACCTGAAGGACGGAAAGGCAAAGCTCGAGATCGGGCTCGCCAGAGGCCGGCGCAAGTACGACAAGCGCCGCGAGATGGCCGACAGGGACGCAGAGCGCGAGATGGCCAAGGTGGAGCGCAGGAAACTGCGCAAAGCCGCTGAACGTTAGAACTGTTACGTGGGGGCGACACGGCTTCGACAGGATCGAGGGAGGCGATAGTGCGGGCCGAGCTCCAATAACTCGTTAAACTGCTGGAAAACAAACAAACGCCAACACTGAAATGGCACTGGCTGCTTAAACAGCGGTCACGTCCCCCGGGTGAGGCCTGCGGCCCCGGGTAGGGCGACGTTAGCAGGACAGCCCCTCGTCGGGGTCCCGACGACAACGGGGTTAAATTTTCTGGGACTGGCAAAGGTAAGGCCTCCCGCGGGCCGAACCTGAGCGAGAACTAAACCGCGGGATACGCCCGTAGATGCTGTCGCCAAAGCTTTTCTGGACGCGGGTTCGACTCCCGCCGCCTCCACCACACTTTCACGCTCCCGCTAACGGCGGGATTCAAACCCGCGTCCCAGGGGGGCCGGGGAAAGTATTTCCCCGCATGAAACTCTCGGGCCTGTTGCCAAACTCAA
>PMJJ01000044.1 GCA_003157385.1 Actinomycetota bacterium
GCAAATGGGGAAATGTCGGTTAAATAGAATTGTCCTGTCCCCGACCGGAGGTATCTGATGAGCAGCACCGATCACGAGGAAGCGCGCAGGCTGGCCTACGAGCGCAGGGCGAGGCTCGCCGCGCCGGTGTTCCTGCCGGCCATGTGGAGGGTCCTCGACTTGCGCAGGAAAGACGATGACGGAGACCTGGACGCCGACGACCTCGATCTCGAGCACATCGAGGTCACCTCGCTCGACGGCACCAGGCTGCACATGACCGCGTGCGGCGAAGGGGACAGCTCGCTGTTCTTCGTCCACGGCTGGACCTGCAACGAGAGCATCTACCGGTTCCAGCAGCGGCACTTCGCCGACGGCTACCGGGTCTACACCCTGGAGCTGCGCGGGCACGGCGCCTCGGCGATCCCCGAGAGCCTCGACTATCACCCCGAGAGGCTGGCGGAGGACCTCGAGGCCGCCATCAGGCACGTGGATCCGGAGTCCTTCGTGATCGGCGGCCACAGCATGGGCGGCTTCACCGCGTTCAAGTGGTTCGAGCGCTTCGGGTCGGAGGCCAGGGGCAGGCTGAAGGGGCTGGCCATCATCGACTCCACCGGCACCGACCTCTCCGAGGGCATGGTGATGGGCTCGACGGTAAAGAGGCTCTACCCGTTCCCGATAGGCAACCTGCTCAAGGAGATAGGCCGCCGCAGCAGGATATCGGACATGGTGAGGGAGGCCATCAAGGAGACCTCCGCCGCGTATGGCATGGTCCGCTGGGGCGCGTTCGGCTCCAAGCCCAAGGGGGAGCAGGTCGAGCACGTTCGCGCGATGGTGCTGGGGACTCACATGACCACGCTGGCGCTGGCGGCCAAGGCCTGCCTCGACTTTCACTACGACTACTACCTGCCGCAGGTGGACGTCCCGGTCATACTGCTGGTCGGCGACCGCGACAAGCTCACCAACCGCGAGGCCAACGAGAGGACGGCCGCGCTGCTCCCGAACGCCAGGCTCAAGGTGTTCGAGGGCGCGGGCCACTGTAGCCTGCTGGAGAGGCGGGGGGAGTTCAACGCGGAGCTGGAGGCTTTCCTGGACGAGGTCTTTGACTGAGCTCGTTTGCGTGGCAACCGGATAAACTGTATTATTTAGCGGATAGCGGTTTTAGAACGGTGGGTCAGGTTTGCTATCCATGGGGAGGGTCCGATGAACAAGTGGCAGGAGATCTACAAGTCCAAGCTCACCACGGCTGAGGAAGCCGCGAAGACCGTTCTCGACGGCGACAAGATATTCTGCGGGAGCGGGTCGTGCACCCCGGCGGGCCTTCTCGACGTGCTCTTCGACCGGTCCGAAGAGCTCAGGAACGTCACCTTCGCCGGCCTCATCATGCTTGGCCCGCTCTACAAGATACTGACACCCGAGCACATGAGGCACATCGCGTTCGACAACTACTACTCGACGCCGCTGGACCGCGCCGCCATGCGGGACGGTATCTGCACCCACACGCCGTTCCACTTCTCGGACCTGCCCAGGATCGCCGGCCAGTATGCCGGCTACAAGAAGATATTCACCCAGGTGAGCCCGATGGACTCCGACGGCTGCATGAGCGGCGGAGTCTCCGGCAACTTCACCGACGTGCTCGACTACATCGACGAGCTGATCCTCGAGGTGAACGAGAACCAGCCCCGGATCCACGGGCAGAACTTTTACCACATCTCCAACCCCAGGATCAGGTGCGTCATCGAGAACAACACGCCGATAATCGACCTGCCGCCTGAGGTCCCCTCCGAGGCCGACAGGCAGATAGCCGAGCAGATTGCCTCTTATGTCGACGACGGCTCAACCATCCAGTTGGGGATAGGGGCGCTGCCCAACGCCATCGGAGAATGCCTGATGGACAAGAACGATCTCGGCTGTTACACCGAGATGGTGCCGGACGCTGTCATGAAGCTCTTCGAGGCCGGCGTAATAACCAATGAGAAGAAGAACTACTACCGCTTCATGACCAACGCGTTCTTCGCGGCGGGCTCGGCCGCGCTCTACGAGTGGCTCGACGACAACCCTATGGTCTACTTCGCGCCGGTGAGCATCAACAACGACCCCTATAACGTCGCCAAGAACGACAATATGATAGCGGTGAACTCGACGCTCGAGATCGACATCACGGGCCAATGCTGCTCGGAGTCGTTCGGCCCGGTCCAGTACACCGCCACCGGAGGCCAGGTGGACTTTACGCGGGGCGCCTACCTGTCGAAGGGCGGCAAGGCTTTCATCGCGACCCACTCGACGGCAAAAGACAGCACGACCGGCGAGATCGTATCGAAGATCGTTCCCACCCTGCGCACCGGTGCCACCGTCACCCTGACGCGCACCGACGTCATGTACGTGGCCACCGAGTTCGGGGTGGTAAACCTCAAGGGTAAAAGCCTGCGCGAGAGGGCGAAGGCTCTCATCAGCATCGCGCACCCCGACTTCAAGGGCGAGCTGCGCAACTACGCCAGACAGGTCAAGTACTTCATCCTCCCCGAGCACGAGGTCGACTAACCCCGCTCTGAGAGAAATGCAACACAAGGGNNCGGTATCTTTAGACCATGGATAAAAAACGACTCATCATACTGGTGATAGTGTTGGCTGCGATCGTCGGCCTGCTGGTCTACGTGGGCACGCGCGGCAAGACATCCGGCACGACCAAGGTCACCGTGCCGGGCGTCGGCACCAAGGCAGTCACGCCCACGGCCCAGCTGCATGTCCGCACCGCCGAAGGTCAGCCCAAGATCGACCTGGGCACGTACCGGCTGAAGGTGACGGGGCTGGTCGGCAATCCGCTCTCACTCACCTTCGACGAGGTGAAGGCCCTGCCATCGGTGGAGCGATACGTGGTTCTACCGTGCGTGGAAGGATGGTCCGACAGGGGCATATGGAAGGGAGTCAAACTCACCGACGTGCTCTCGAGGGCGGGGGTCCAGGGGTCCGCCCGCACGGTCGTGTTCAAGTCGCCTGGAGGCTACACAACCTCGCTCACCACCGCCGACGTCAAGAAAGTCGACCCGATCCTGGCCTACGGCGTTAATGGGGTAAGGCTGCCCGACGAGCAAGGCTATCCCGTGAGGCTGGTGGTCCCCCACAAGCTGGGATACAAGTGGATCAAGTGGGTCACCGAGATCGACCTGATCAAGGGTTCGTACTCCGGCTACTGGGAGAGCCAGGGATACTCCAACAGCGGCGACGCCGGCGGGCGCTAGGCCCTGCCACACGGGGTCCCGGCGCACCAGAACCCGCCCGCCTGATTCCTGGGCCCGCAAAGAGGCTAGGCGGCCTTCAAAGGCAGTCCGAGGTAGAGGCGCTCCACTTCCGCCCCGGTCATCGCCACGAACGGCATGGTCTTTTCGATATGCACTTGGCCTTTCTTGCCGTTTCGGTTGCCGTTGGCTGAATCGAACGGGAGTCCCAGGTACCAGCGCTCGATCTCTTTCTCGCTGTACATCGTTTTCACCTGTTTCTCACAATAGAAACTGTTGCACTATATAGATACACCTGGAACACGACATTTTCCAGTGTTTTGAGTGGGAAATCCACCGGGAAATGATCAGGCAGGAAGACTTTCGCCGCAAAGCGAAAGCCCCCCGGGGGAGGGAGGCTTTCACCGTCTATCCGACTCTGGTTTTGGATCGGGGCTCTATATACCTACAGGCTGAGCTGGCCGTCCGACCACATGTCCCTGATCCGCTGATCGGTCGTGAACGTGGTGAACACCAGGACTTCGCCTGCGCGGGACTCGCGCAGCGCCCGGGCCTCGGGGTCCATGTAGGGCTGCCCCACCATCTTCACTTTCCAGAGATAGTTGAGCTCAGTTGCTACATTTGCGCTCATTGTTCTCACCCCGGTACTCGGTTTCTACTAAATGATTCTTAACACCATAACAGTATGAGTATGATACTAAAACGTTTGAAGCCGTCAGTCAAGTATGTTAGATTTCAGTCGAAAACAAGCAGGAGAGGCAATACTTTGGAAGATGTCGGCCGCATACTCCAGAAGCTACGCAAGGATCGCGGCTTTTCCATAAGGAAGGTCTCCGAGGAGACCGGCTTCTCGCTCTCTTTTCTCAGCAAGCTCGAGAACGGCAAGACGAGCATCACGATCAGGAACCTGATAAAGCTCCTCAACTTCTACGGTGTCACCCTGGCGGACGTTTTCGCCGAGCCGTCCAGCAAGAAGATCGCCTTCAGGCGCGAGGAGCGCAAGGTGCTGGAGAGCTCGGAGCACATCACGCTGGAGCTGTTGGTCGACGACCACGATAACAACATGGAGCCGATCGTGGCTACCTTCCAGCCGCATGCCAGGTACGTAGAGCAGTTGGAGCACGGCGGCGAAGAGTTCGCTTTCGTGGTGAAGGGCGAGTTGCGGTTCACCCTGGAGAACAGCGCTCACCACCTGCGCGAAGGCGACTGCGTCTATTTCCCCGGTCAGAAGTCACACGGGTGGGAGAACATAAGCGACGAGATAGCGTTGCTCCTGATGGTCACCAGCCCGCCCAGCGTCTAGCCGGGCTTGACGCTCTCTGTGCGTCACCGAGTTTATGGAACGAAACACTCGGCCCGGCCTCAGTTGATGCGAGATATCGCGCGGACCGCCCTCTCCATCGATTCGAACACCGGCACGCCCGCGGCGTTCAGCCGCTTGCGCATACGCCGCAGCATCGTCTCGAAGCGTATGTCGTCGGGGTCGAACGAGCGGGAGTACAGGACCGCCGCGACGTGGGTGCCGGAGCGCCTCCTGGTCTCGCCCAGCAACTCCACCGTGCGCTCGATGCCGAAGTCGCCCGCGACGTCGTAGCCGAAGTTGACGGCCAGGTCGAACAGCAGGATGTCGGTGGTGGGGTTGGCCCCGGCCTCGAAGAGCGCGTCCTCCAGGAAAGGCATCGGGATCAGCGGCGCGCCGACGTCCAGTGGGTTGCCGGCAACGGCTCCTGCGTGGTCGAGCACGTCCTGCAGCCGCTCGAGAGACTTGGGGTCAAGGTCCGGGACCAGCAGGCCTTCTTTCTCGGCGAGGTCGGCGCCGTAGGTGCCCAGCCCGCCGCCGCCGCCGCAGATGAGCAGGCGCTTGCCCGGGGACCTGCCGAAGTGCTTGAGGGCGAGCACGATGTCGAGCAGCTCGTCGACGCCCGAG
>PMJJ01000105.1 GCA_003157385.1 Actinomycetota bacterium
CCGCCGGCTTCCAGCGGAGCGACGCGGACTTGAAGGGATTCGGAACCGTCGCGCTCTGTCTGGCCTTTCCCGCTAGCCGGTCGCCGCGTCCGGAAGCTCTTGCAGTGTCAGTTGGTCGAGCACGTTGCGACGGCTGCTGGATCCCACGTGCATGTACTCATTCATGCATCTTACCGAGCAGAACTCGGGCGGAACCATGAAGATCATGTTGAAGTTTCTCTCGGTGATCCGCCGGACGCGGCCGCAGTTCAGGCACTCCCAGAACTCGACGCCTCCAGCCGATTGAAGCAGTTGGCTCATTTGATCGCCCTAACCTTCGTCGTCTCGGCGGCAAGTCGGCCCCCCGGCGTCAAGCCACCTTCTTAATAGGAAACAGGACTTCGGTCATGAACTCTGTGTCCTCGCCGGCCCCGGCAAATGAGGCAAGTTTGACCTCCCTGCGGGGCCCGGCCAGGCGGTAGCCGCTCATCAATGTCCACGTGACCAGGTCTATGTATGTTTCTACGATGTTATCCTTCTTGCCGATGTACACGGCGGAGGCGAACTGGCCGCCGGGCAGCTCTTCCGCGTTTATGTCCCCATCGTCAAGCAGCACCGAGTCAGTGGGGACACACACCTCCAGCGCGATTCTCTCGCCCGCCGACGATTCCCCGCAGAGCACGAACGGTGGACTCGACGGATACAAGCCTTTGTCCGCAAGGTACTGTATGAGCCTGCACAGCGCTTCGTCGGTGAACTCCTCGACCGCGTGCCGCCGTGCCTGCCCCGAGATACTGACAACCGGTTGGGGCGGCAGCTCTTTGATCAGCATCGTCTCGTTCATATGTCCTCCTCAGACCGCCTGGTCTTGCCGGCGCTTCTGGAGCCGCACGATTTCGAAGGGGGTGCTTCGTCCGAGGTCTCTGCCGAACTGAAGCGCCCTGTCGACCTCGCCCTCGGCCAGCGGTCCCTTCGTCGTGACGACTGCCGCCTTGAACGGCGGGGCAAGCGGGCGCATGCCTCGCTTCGCCAGCATCTCATGGATCTCGTCGCCGGCTTGTGGATTCGACTTTGCAATCTCAGCCTGCAACCCCGTTCCGAAAGCCACGAACTCTTTCCCCGCGCATGCACTGGTGACCGCGCGCTTGATGAAGCGTCGCATCGGGCGCGACGCCTTTCCGCCCGTGGTCGGGCAGCCCAGCAATATGCACTCGAGACTGAGGTCGAGCGCGGCTGCCGAACCGATCTCGACCACGTACACGTCGTTCCCGGTGTCAGACAGGCCCGCCGCGACAGATTCCGCTATCTCTCTGCAGTTGCCCCATCGCGAGTGGTAGATAACCGCGCATCTCATCGGACCAACTCCCCTCGTCCGGATCCTTCAATGCAGATGTTAAGGGAGCAAGGTTCATTATGGGTTCCCTGCCGGTTAAGTCTTGATTAATCTCCTGGGAGTTCCGGGCCGTGCCAGCTGACCGCGGCATGTTTAACCGACAATTCACCCCGACATAACCTGAACGCCACCTTCAGCTTGTATCATCTGTGCCGGAGAAGATGCGGACGAGCCAGTGAATCCTCCCCCAGAGGATTCGAAGGTGGAAGTGGCAGCAGGCGGGTAGGCCTCCTGACCGCCTGCTGTCGACCACCGCTCGCCTTTGAGCAGCCGGGACAGTCCTGCCTGGAGAAGCATCTGGAATCTGACTGCCCCCTTCGTCCTTGAGCCATCAAGCCATCGCGGGGACGCGTGGCGACCCCGTCATTGTCGGATGTGGTAACATCTTGCGGGTATTGCCCCCTGACGGACGCGAAGGTGAAGGATGAAGACGATTTCCAGGCCTATAAGAATAGAGGAGAACGGCGGACCCCCGCGATATCCGGTGAAGGAAGCGCTGGCGAAGGTACGAAGCGCCATCTACCATGGGCACCGGGTCGAGTGCTGCTGCTGCGGCAGGGAGTTCGGGCTGTTCCTCTTCTCTCCCTACCAGGCCGCGCTGTGCCCGAACTGCCTCTCCTTCGAGCGTTACCGACTGCTCTGCCGCTGGCTCCAGGACGAGACCGACTTCGGGACGCGCGAGATAGAGGTGCTGGACATTGCGCCGATCTGGGCGTTCCAGGAGTTCTGCCGCCGCTTCGACAACGTCACTTACCTTTCCATCGACATCGAGTCGCCCATGGCCATGCGGCACATGGACATCCGTGACCTCGACCTCCCCGACGACTTCTTCGACGTCCTCATCTGCTACCACGTGATCGAGCACATAGACGATGAGGCCAAAGCCCTCTCCGAGCTCTACCGCGTGATGAAGCCGGGGGCGTTCGCNNACCGAGTGGCAGGCCAAGCGCATCCTCGTCTACGACTGCCACCTGCGCGCCTACGGGCCCGACTTCAAGGACACCCTCGAGGACGCCGGGTTCGGCGTCGAGGTGAGCAACTTCGTGAAGGGGTTCACCCCCGAGGAGATCAAGCGCTACGGCCTCGACCGCACCGAGGACCTCTACGTCTGCCGCAAATAGGGGACAACGGGTACCAGGTACTTTTCACCCTGATTATTCCCTTCTCCCCGAAAGTACGGGAAATTTCGGGACGAAAAGTGCCTGGTACACTTTTCACCTATTTGCACTTCCTTTACTGATAAAATATACCCCGCACGTCACAAGACGGATCAAGGAGGTCGATATGGCAGACGCTGTAATAGTGGACATGTTGAGGATCCCGTTCTCCCGCTCCCGCCCGGCGCAGCCCGAGCGCGACGCCTATAACAAGCAGAGAGTGGACGAGGCTCTCGCGACGGTCCTCAAGACCCTAATCGCGAGGAACAAGGTAAACCCCGAGGAGATCGGGGACATCATCACCGGTTGCTCGCTGCAGATGCGCGAGAACTTCCTGATGGGCGGCCGCACGATCGTGATGCTGGCCGAGCTCCCGTTCTCGGTGCCCGCACAGGGCATCGACCGCGTATGCATCTCCGGTATGAGCGCGCTGCACCAGTGCGCGATGGAGATCATGCTCGGTTACTCCGACATCTGCTTCGCCAACGGCATGGAGCACATGACCCACGTCCCGCTGGACGCGCGGTTCAACCCCGACCTGATGATGGTCAGCCCGCGCTTCTGGAGCGATGAGGCGCTGAAAAAGTACGAGCTGCAGACCGCGCTCTCCATGGGCCTCACGGCCGAGAAGCTGTGGTCGCAGACCGACATCACCCGCGAGGAGATGGACGAGTGGTCGATGTGGAGCCACCAGCGCGCGGCGAAGGCGGTGGAGTCCGGGTACTTCAAGGACGAGATGCTGCCGCTGGATGTCGAGCAGGAGGACGGCTCGATCATGCACATCGAGAACGACCTGTCCATCCGCGGTAACACGGACATGGCGGGCCTCTCGTCGCTCAAGCCGGCCTTCACGCCTGACGGACAGATCACGGCAGGCAACTCCTCTCCGCTGAACGCGGGCTGCTCGAGTGTGCTGCTGATGAGCGCGGAGAAGGCCAAGTCGATGGGGCTCAAGCCGCTGGCCAAGGTCATATCGATGGGCTGGGCCGGCGTCGACCCCAGCATCATGGGCGCGGGCCCGGTCCCGGCGTCACAGAAGGCGCTCGACAAGATCGGCATGTCCCCCAAGGACATCGACTACTGGGAGATAAACGAGGCTTTCTCGATCGTGGCACTGTACGCCATCAAAGAGTTCGGGCTCGACCCCGAGCACGTGAACGTCCACGGCGGCGCGGTCGCGATCGGCCACCCGCTGGCAGCTTCCGGACCCAGGCTGACAGGCACGCTGGCGCGTATCCTTCAGCAGGAAGGCGGGAAATACGGCGCGGCGACCCTGTGCGGCGGCGGCGGCCAGGGCGGAACGGTTATCATCGAGAAGATCTAGACAGTAGGCGTAACAGGACCAGAGCCGGGGTTTGCACCCCGGCTCTTTTCTTTGCGTGGGCTGAAGCGAGCAGAGCACCGCAACACCGTACGGGGTCCGTTGACGATGGATTGGGTATTATTGCGCTGAGATGGTAAACGAGACTCCGCTCCTGTCCAGGCGAATAAAGTCGGGCATGCCGCTGCTGGCGCTCGTCTGCGGCGTCATCTTCCTTGACTCGGTCGGTTACGGCCTGGTCGTCCCGGTGCTGCCGCTGTATGCGAAGCAGCTCGGCGCCAGCGACTTCGCGGTCGGGTTCCTGTTCGCCACCTACGCCATCGCCCTGTGCCTGGCGGCCATCCCCTTTGGGATCCTCTCGGACCGCTTCGGGCGCAAGCCCTTCGTGCTGTTCGGGATGTTCGCCATGGCTGCCGCGTTCGTGTTCTACGCGCTGGCGAAGTCGTATCCCGTGCTGGTGGTGGCCCGCGTCCTCGACGGGCTCACCGCCGCCGCGACCTGGAGCGCGGCCCTGGCGCTGCTGGGCGACCGGTTCCCCGGGAGCGAGATGGGCTCGAAGATGGGCTGGACCATGTCCGCGGCTGCCATCGGTGGTATCGCGGGCCCGCTGATCGGCGGGACCCTGTCCGACGCTTTCGGCTACCGGGCGCCCTTCTATACCATCGCAGTCGCCTGCCTCGTCGGTGGCTGCGTCGCGCTCTTCCTCGAGGAGCGCAAGGTGACCAGGCGGGCGCTATCCGCGGGCTGGAGGATGCTCAAGCCGGTGTTCACCAACAGGAACGTCATGATCGCCTGCCTGGTGACGCTGGTCACGACGATGGGCCTCGGGCTCCTTGAGCCGATACTGCCAATCTATTTCAAGGACACGTTCGGCATGACGCGCACCAGCATCGGCATAGTGTTCGGCCTCACAATGCTCTTCTACGCGATCGCGAGTCCTCTTTCCGGAAAGCTCTCCGACAGGGTCGGGCGCAAGAGGCCGATCCTTGCGGGCCTGCTGCTTACCGCGGCCATCACGCCGCTGATCGCCGTCTTCAAGAACGTGGCCGTAGTCTGCGTCCTGATGGCGGCCTTCGGCTTCGCGATAGCGTTCTTCGGGACACCCTCGATCCCGCTGGTCACGGATGCGCTGCCTCAATCGCGCGCGCTCGGAGAGGCGAACCAGTACGGAGCGGCATTCGGGCTGTTGAACTTCTTCTGGAGCCTGGGCTACGCGCTGGGGCCGCTGCTGGGAGGCGCGCTCGACCAGTGGGCCGGCCTGCTCGCAGCGTTGCTGGTCTACTCAGGTCTGCTCGTCGGGCTCACGGTGGTGGTCGCGGTGACGCTCTCCGATCGGACCGTGGTCCTCGAAGACATCGATGTCACTGGTGAAAGTAAATAGGACTGGTGCGGGGAGAGGGATTCCAACCCTCACGCCTTTCGGCAGGCGGGTTTAAGCCGCCCGTGTCTAGCATTCCACCATCCCCGCTCAAGAAGACTGTCGCGCTCGTCTGCCCCAGTTTCTACCCCTGTAGGTAGGGGTCTGCGCGTGGCAGTTCGGACATAACAGCTCCAGGTTCTCTATCCTGTTGTCAAACCTGTCACCGTTAACATGGTTCAGCTCTAATGATATCTTCTCTCCGTTCCATTGTGTTAGACCGCATCTGTTGCAAGTTTCAAATCTCAGCCCCTCTTTGATCAACCTGTTTCTTAGCCTGGACGTGCATATATAAGAAGAGTTCTCAACGAGAATATTCTCGAGCGGGATAGTGTTTCGCTTTGCCAACCTCGGAATATCTCCCCTGTTCCACCCCTGCCCGGTCATAGGGGAGGTATCAAGGCCATGCTCCTTGATGAGCTTATGTGCGGTGTTGTAGTTACCGCCGACAGGTGAGAGCCCGGCCTTCATAAGGGCCTGTCGGATCGATCTGGAAGTCTTCAGGGCTTCCAGGAGTCTTTCCGATGAATGCTTCCTGCCGACCGGCATGAGCAGCTCCCATGATTGCTTGCAATGATAGTATGGGAGCCCCCTGTGACAGCCAGATTCAGCTTGCTCTGGTTTCTAGGCGAGGCAGGACTCGCCGGCCCGGCGGGGGGTCGACTCTACGAATCCGGTGGCGCGCCGTTGGTGCGCCGGTAGAGATCGATCACGAGCCCGTCGAGGATGTCCTTCTCGCTCACCAGGATCTCCTCCAACCCGGCGAGGTCCATGATGACGCGCAGCACCGCGGCTCCGCCGACGATGATATCGGCTCGGGCAGGCTCGAGCCCCATGATCTTCTTCCTCTCGGCCAGCGGCGCGGCCGCGAGCCTTCTGAAGAGCTCTTCGACCTCGGCTCTGGTCAGACGCGAATGGTGGATTCGGTCCGTCTGGTACTCCGGGAGTCCCTGCTGGATCCCGGAGAGCGTGGTGATGGTCCCGGCCAGCCCGACAGCGAGCGCGATCCGGCTGCCGGCCAGCAGCTGCTCGAGGACCGGCTTCAGGCGCGAGACGAGGAAGACCTCCATCCTGCCGATCGCGATCGGTGACGGCGGGTCCGTCGCCGCGAGGAACCTCTCGGTCATGCGCACGCAACCGACGTCGACGCTTCGCAGCACCAGGCCGGTCCCGCCCTCCCCTTCCACGGACGGGTAGGCCCCGAGGATCATCTCGGTGCTCCCACCACCGATGTCGAACACCAGCACCCGCCCCTGGCCCCCCTCCACAAGACCCTCGAGGTCGGACGCCGCGCCGAGGAAGCTCAGTTGCGCCTCCTGGTCGCCCCGGAGTATGCGTGGCCGGGTGCCCAGCAAGCGCTCGGCGAAGTCGAGGAACTTCTGGCCGTTGGTGCTGTCGCGCAGGACGCTCGTCGCCGCCGCCGCGACTCCCGTTGGAGAGAGCGACCACATCGCATCGGCGAAAGACGCAAGCGCCGCCTCGGTCCTCTCTACAGCCACGGGTTTGAGCTGGCGGCTCTCGTCGACACCTTCCCCCAGCCTGGTGATGACCATGCGGCGGTCGACCGGCTCGGTGACCGTCCCGTCGCTGTCCGCGACTAGAAGCCTGGTGGAGTTGGTCCCCAGGTCAAGTGACGCAAGCCGCAGGTGGTCTTTCACACCAGGCACCGCCCTCCGTCGCAAGAAGCTCTTCGCACCACGTCCCTATGACCCCGCCCTCTTCCGGCTGCTCCCCAGTATCGTACCCACCATGGGTCGGCGCGGAAAGTGACAGCCTGTAGGCAAGGTGCGCGTGCAGGCACTTTACGGCCCCCGCGGCCCCTCCCGCCGCTCCCTTGCCCTTGAGCCTGTCGGCGAGAAGCGGGTCCGCTGACGGCGCCAGCGCCAGCTGTATCCGGCTGAAGCCTTCCTCGTCCCCGCGGAACGCATCGGCAAAGCCCTTCTCCGAATCGAGCCTGTCCCTCGCGGCCGAGACCGAGCCGCGGCTCTCGAGCGTCCCGACACGGGAGGACGCGACAGGGCAGGTGAGCCAGAACAGAGGCGGCACGGGTCCGCCCTCTCCGGTGGAAGGCATGGTCATGATCACCGCGGGAAGCCCGTGCGGGCATCGTCTGGAGATGAGCACCTCGCCCTGCGGCTGCCTTCCCATCTGCGCGGACAGGACCTCCCGGTCGGTGGGCGTCGGGCTCTCGAGGCCCGGCAACCTCTCGCGGACCTCCACCGGAAGCGACTCGAGCCCGGTGCCCATCGGCCCGCTCACTCGTAGATCACCGTCATGAAGGCGATCTTCCATCCATCGGCCTGCTTCGACAGCTGCGCCTGGACCTTGCTGCGCCCGCCGCCGGAGTAGACCAGGTATCCGTCGACGCTCGCCGCGGTCCCCGATGCATTGTACGAGCCGAACCGGTAAGCCCTGACGTCACGGAAGAGCGGGGCGTTGCGCTTGGCGTTGTCGGTGAACTCGGCCAACGATGTCATACCCTGCAGCCCGTTACAGAGATATTCGTAAGCCTGAGGGTAATCTTTCCGCCTCAGGAGCTCGAGGTGCTCCTGCAAGACCATGCAGGGGTTTCCCGCGTCGACCCGGGGCGGGGCCTGCGGCTGCCTGCCGCTGACCTGAAGGCTGGTGAGGTCGTAATACGGCGAAGGCGCCTGGACCACCTTGTTGAAGGCCACCCTGTAAACGGAGAAGCCGGCGGCGAGAGCGATCAGCAGTACGCCGGTGACTATTACAGACATGAAGACGCGCCGGTTGTCGAACCGGCTGGTGCCTGGGGTCGCGCCCGGATGTTTACCTCCGGGCTTTATCGACTTCTTTCGGAAAGACATCTGTTGACGGAATCACTCCCAGAACGAGTCCGGGTCTCCCTTCTGGTCCTTTTCCTTTTTCTCGACGTCCTCCTCGAAGAAGAACGAGTTCAGGTCATCGGATGCCTTCGGCTGAGGAGGCGGAGGCAGGGCCTGACCGTCGTCCATCGTGATCGATTCGTCCTCGCCGGTCGGGACCGTGATATCCTGCGGAGCCAGTGGGGGCGGCGGGGGCGGCGAGGGTGGGGCCGCGGGAGCCTCGGCTGCAGGGACGGCCTCCGGCTGTGCGGCGGTCGACCATGAGGCAGGGGTCTCCTCCTCTTCGACACCACCGGCCCACCCCTGGCCTTCGGGAGGCAGCTCACCTGGAGGTGCTTCCTCGAAAGGCCACTCGTGTGATTCCGTCTCGGGCTGTGCCGGCGGCGCGGGCGCCTCCGGTTCGGCCGGAGCCGTCTCGGTCGTGGTCGACGTCGCTCCTAGCGCCCTGTCGGAGGGCTCACCCATCAGCTCTGCGAACTCGGGCGGCAGTTTGAAGTCGTCGGGATTGCTAACCTCAGGCCGGACGTTCTCCATCATCGCTTCCGTCTCGAACGGCTTGTCCTCCTCCGGCGCCGGCTCCGGCGCGTAAGCCGGCGGCACTTCCGGTGGGGCCTCAGCTGGAGATGGCACGCCCGGGACTACGGGAGGGCCGACAGCCTCTATCTCCCATGGCGGCAGCTCCGCCTCGGGCGGCGGGATCGCGGGTTCGTAGGCCGGCGGCGTTGCCGGCGGCGCCATAAACGGCGCTTGTTCGAAGGCCGGCGGCGCAGATGGTGCTTCAGTAAATGTCGGCGGCACCTCTTCATAGGCCGGGGGCGCCTGCGGCGCGGCCGGTGGCGGCGCCATCGGTGGAGCGGCCATTGGTGGTGCCTCAGCAAAAGGTGGTGGCTCTTCGGTGAATGTCGGCGGTCCCTCCTGGAAAACAGGGGGCGCCGCAGCGGCTGGCGGTGGCGCCATCATCCCGGGAACGGGAGGAGGAGCCGGCATCTCGGGAAGCTCGCCCTTCTTGCGCTTGGGAGGCTTGGGCGGGCGCTCCTTTGCCACCTTGACGGGCTTCTCTTTGGGAGCCTTGGGCTGCTTCTCTTTCTTGGGCTTCTTGCCCGGTGGCGCGGGCACCGCCCCGATCGGTCGTCCGAACTCGTCGTATCCTATCGGTGCTCCGGCCGGTGGAGGCCCTGCCATCGGTGGGGCCTGTGGCGGCATGCCTGCCGGCGCGTATGCCGGTGGCGGTGCCTCGGCGGGCATCGGTGGCTGCACGGCCGGTGGTGGTGCCATCGGTGGAGCGGCCATTGGCGGTGCCTCGGCAAACGCCGGTGGCGCTTCTGCGAATGTCGGCGGGCCCTCCTGGTAAGCCGGTGGAGGTGCCATCGGTGGAGCGGCCATTGGCGGTGCCTCGGCAAACGCCGGTGGCGCTTCTGCGAATGTCGGCGGTCCCTCCTGGAAAACAGGGGGCGCCGCAGCGGCTGGCGGTGGCGCGACCGGAGGTGCCGTCGCTTCAGGCGGTACCGCTGCCTGGGGTGGAGCTGCCGGCGGCATCTCTCCCACGACCTGCGGGCTGACGACCTGCGGCTGCGCTTGGGCCTCCGCCATCGCGCCCGGGGCCGCCTCCAGCCCTTCGGATATCAGTTCCTCGAAATCTGCTGTGGGTCCGGCCACGACCGGGCCGGGCGGTATCTCTATTCCCTGCAGGTGCGGCGGTGCGGCGGCCGCCTCGCGGACCTCGAGCCCTTGCGGCGGGGGCGGTCCCGGCGCGGCCGCGGCCGGAGCCTGTACCTGTGGTGGCGCCATCGGTGGTGCCGCGATTTGCGGTGGTGCGACCTGCGGTGGTGCGCCAACCGTAGGCGGCGCTTCCATCTCTTCCTGACCGACCATCGCCGGCCCGTCGATAAACTCACTCGGACGCGCGGGCCCGCCAGGACCTGCGGCCGGTGGCGCCCCTCCAGGTGCCTGTGGCATCGCCACGCCTGGTGGGGCTCCGGGAGCCGCCATCACACCAGGCGGGGGTGGGACTTCGACGACGGCATCGAGCAACTCAGGCTCGCCCTTCTTTTTCCTTGCTGGCTTCGGCTTTGCCGCTCGTGGCTCCTTGGCCGGCCTGGGGGCGCGCGGCGCCTTGCCGACGGTGGTGCCCATCGACGATGCGATCCTGGCGACCTCCGCCTCGTGGCACGCGGGGCACGTCAGCACGTCGTTCGTCTCAGAGATGCAAACCGTGCAGATGCCCTTGCCGCATTCGAGGCATTTGCCTATCGCCTGCTGGCCTGGATGCCGTTCACAGTCCACGTCACTTCTCCCGTACTCTAGGGAACCACTCGCACAAGCCGGTCAAGAATTCGTACTGAATATTATAACGCTAGATGCGGAAGTCCCGGCGAGTTAATTGCTCTACTTACTGCCGCGGCGCGTTGCAGTGTAAGACCTTGCGGATCATCTCCCAGGCCTCATCCATGGACTGCAGGGCCTTGAGCCTGTACTCGACCTTTGGCTCGGCCGCGTCGGTAGTCACGAGGTAGAGCACCTCTCCAGGTGCCACCATCCTCTGTAGCCTGGCTTCCTCCTCGATGTAGGACGGCGAGCGCGCCTGGTCGATCTCTTTCTCGAGTGCCGCCGTCGTCTTGCGCTGTGTCGCCAACTCGCGCTCCATAGCCTTCAGTTGGCCGGTAGCCTCGAGATTCCTCGCAACGGGGCTCGCGGAAAGTGCGATAAATATCACGAACAGGAGGATGATGATGACCGTCCTGGGCGACAGGCGCAGCAGCAGGCGCGCCTTTCCGGCGGTCGCCGCTCGCTTCTTCTTCACGGGTTCGGGTGCTCGCTCCCGGGGCTTCGCCCTGGCCTGCGCCGCGGGAGCGGCGTCTTTTCTCGTCGCTGCGCTTGAATCGACGCGCGTGCGGCTTCTGGTCGCCTTCCCGGCCTGCCCGGCCGGCGCGGCCTTCGGCGCCCGGACAGCCTGCCTTGCAGCGACCGGCTTCCCCTCGCGGACGGCCCTGGGCGGGGGGACGGCCTGCCTGCCCCGGGCGGCCTTCTCTTTACGGCTGGCCTTCACGGCGGGCGCGGCTTTCGGCGCCTTGTCCAGCTTACGCAGCTTCTTCGCGGGCTCCCGCGCCGCCCGTGCCGGCGCGGCCTTTGCCTGCCCGGCGCGCTGACGGTCGTCCCTGGCGGGCCGGCCGGCCGATGTCTTGTTGATGGTGTTCTTGTTACCCCACATGTGCCCTCACAACGCGGTTACTGTATGGACGTGGACCATATTGGTCTTGCTGCTCTCCTCGTCGAGGAAACCGCCCGCAATAATGACTACGTCACCGACTTTCACAAGCCCTGCACGGGCGCACGCCGCCGAGACCGTCTGAATCATCCGCGCCGGGTCATCGACCAGCTTCACCACCAGCCCCTTGACCCCCCAGACCAGCGACATCGAGTCGACCACGGCCTCGTCGTCGCTCACCGCTATGATCTGCTGCTGGGGCCTGTAGCGGGCCACCAGCTTCGCGGTGTAGCCCGCGCGCGTGACAGTTACGATGGCCTTTGCCTTCAGATCCGAAGCGATCTTGCACGCGGCGTAACCGATGGCGTCCGCTGGGCTCCGGTGCTCCCACGTCGAGCGCTCCTCCAGGACGCCGGCGCAATCGACCGACTGCTCCGCCCTGGACGCGATCCTGGCCATCGTCTCGACGGCCTGGACCGGGAAGTGCCCGATCGCCGTCTCCGCCGAGAGCATCACCCCGTCCGTCCCGTCGAGTATCGCGTTCGCCACGTCGCTGGCCTCGGCCCTGGTGGGGCGCGACTTGTCCACCATGGACTCGAGCATCTGCGTGGCGGTGATCACCGGCAAAGCCGCGCGGAGCGACTTCTGTATCAGCTGCTTCTGGATGAGCGGGACTTCCTCGGCCGGCAGCTCGACGCCCAGGTCGCCGCGCGCGACCATNNGCGTCGATGACCTCCCACACGTCGCCGGGGGTGCGCACGAACGATTGGGCGACCCAGTCGATCCCCGCCTTGAGCCCGGTCTCCAGGTAGCGCCTGTCACGCTCGGTGAAGCTCGATAACTTCAGGCAGGTATCGGGGAAGTTCATGCCCTTGCCCTGTAGAAGGAGGCCACCGTCCGTGACCTCGCATACTATGTCCGGGCCGTTCACTTCCCTCACCACGACTCGGATTATCCCGTCGTCCATGAATATCCGGTCCCCGGGTTTGACGTCACTGGGAAGCTCCGGGTAGGCGACCGACATGCGGCCGGCGTCGCCGCGCTTCTGGTCGGTGCTGATAATGAACTGCTGGCCCTCGTTGAGCTCGACGCTCGAGCCCTGTATGGGACCCACGCGGAGCCTGGGGCCCTGCAGGTCGAGCATGACGCCGATGCGCTTGCCCACGGTCTTGCCGACGTCGTGCAGCGTCTGGATCAGCCGGCGGACCTCCTCGAGGTCGGTGTGCCCGCTGTTGACGCGGGCCACGTCCATGCCCGCCTCGGTCATCCGCCCCAGGACTTCCGGGTCCTGCGACGACGGCCCGATCGTGCAGACTATCTTCGCTCTTATACCGGAATGGTCGCTCGCCATCTTCATCTCCCTGGAGCTCTCCCCGCCGATCCCACACGTCCCGCTCAATGCGAGGGCCCCTTAGCTTTCTGCCACATCCGCTCTTTTTCGTCCAGGCTCGCAGAAGCAAGGTCGGTGCCGCGCGAGCGCGCCTCTTCCTCCATCAGTGAATACCTCCTGACAAACTCGCGAGTCGAGTTGCGCAGGGCGCGCTCCGGGTCGACCCCGAGGTGCCTGGCGAGGTTGACCACCGTGAAGAGCAGGTCGCCCACCTCTTCTTCGACCTCGTCGGCCCGCTGGCCGCGCCTGGCCTCCTGCAGCTCGTCTATCTCCTCGTCCAGCTTGGAGAACACGCCGTCCGCGGCGGTCCAGTCGAAGCCCTCGCGGGCCGCGTGCCCCTGGACCTTGCTCGCCACCATCATGGCGGGCAGACCCGGCGGCATGCTGATCCCCGCCTGCTTGCCCTCCTGCTCTCTCTTGATACGCTCCCAGTTCACGGTGACCTGCTCGGCGGTCTCCACCTCGGCCTGTCCGAATATGTGGGGGTGCCTGCGCTCGAGCTTCTCGGTGATGCCGTCCACCACCGCCCCCAGGTCGAACCTCTCCTCCTCTTCGGCGATC
This sequence comes from Actinomycetota bacterium, assembly GCA_003157385.1. GTDB lineage: Bacteria > Actinomycetota > Geothermincolia > Fen-727 > Anoxymicrobiaceae > FEN-680. The sequence continues at coordinate 13,270 of PMJJ01000105.1, forward strand.
CGCGACTGGAACACGATCTGGAGCAGCAAGTCACCCAGCTCCTCGGCCACGTGCTCCCAGTCGCCGGTATCGATGGCGTCGACTGTCTCGTAGGACTCCTCGAGCAGATGCCGCGAGAGCTTCTCCTGCGTCTGCTCCAGGTCCCAGGGACAGCCGTCGGGCGACCGCAGCTTCGCCATCACACGTGCCAGCGTCTCGAACCTCGCACCCAGCCCCGACGGGATCTCGACCCCGTCGAGGGTGGCCGCCAGTGTGCCAGCGGCTGTTTCCTCTTCGTCTATCGTGTCGGCCGGCCCGGGAGCCGTCCAATCACGCTTTCCTGCTTTGCCCTCCAACTCGCGCTCCGTCTCCCGTAGACGCTCCTACTGCTTCTCCACCACCATCCCCAGGCGGGGGTCCCAGCTTCCCACGCTGCCCGCGTTCACCCTGGCGTTGGCGTATACCGTACGCAGCCAGTCCGAGAAGACCTCGTCTTTCCTCCTGCTCTGAAGCACCTTCGTCACTTCAGGCTGGCACTCCGCGAAGGACGGGGTGCTGGCCTCGCGCCGCTCCAGCACCTTGATCACGTGGTAGCCATCGCTGGCTTTCACCACCCCGCTCACCTGCCCGGACTTCAACGCGAACGCGGCGGTCTCGAAGGCCGGGTCCATGGAGCCTTGCGCTATCCAGCCGAGGTCGCCGCCATTGACGCTGGTCGCGGTGTCCTTGGAGATCGACTGCGCCAGTCTGGCGAAGTCGGTCCCCGGCTTCTTGGCCTCATCGGCGGCCACCTCGGCTTCACCCTGCGTGTCGAGCAGGATGTGAGCCGCGTGGATCATCAGGCTGCGGCCGAAGAGGTCCTTGTGGGTCAGGTAGAAAGATTCGGCCTCGTCTTGCGTCACCTGCACCCCCGAGCAGACCTTCTGGCCCACGGCGTCCACCAACATCTCGCCCGCGACCCTGTCAGCGTAGCTCTCCTCCGTGAGACCCTGCTTGGCCAGGTCGCTCGAGAACTTGTCGGCCCCCGCTTTGGCGCGGTCGGCCTCGACCCTCGCCTTGACCGCGGCCGCGCTCACGGCCACCGAGAGCTTCGCCGCCTGGTCCTCGACCAGCGCCCGCTTGATCATCTCAGTGGCGACCTCTCTCTCGGTGCTAGCCTTCAATTTCCGGCCCCGCGACCCTTCGAGCTCCTTGGGATTGGAGGCCTTGGTGACCGCCAGGCGCCGGGCCACCTCCCGCTCGAATCCCGCACGGGACACTCCCTTGCTGTTGGCGGTGAATATGTTGTTCGAGCACCCGGCGGATAGCAGCAACAGGAGCAGCACGAACAGCGTCGGGGCGAGCCGGCTCATCCGGCTTCCCGCGGTTCTGGTTGTTCTTTTCCGTTGCCCGCTGGTCCACATCCGGGGCGTCACTCCAAGCGCAAATAAAGGATGGATGCTCGAGCCCGGGGCACTACGAGGCCGCCCGCCCGACGAAAATTATATCATCAATAATTGAATTTAACCACTTTAACAACAGTTCTTGCCTCTTGTTAACTTCTTCGAACCTCAACTTCAAGTATAAAGTTCGTGATGCGGCATCGATATAGGCCCCATCTTTCTCCACTATGCCCTCGGATTCGGCCGCGGTCTCGGCCAGCGTCATCGCCCGCTCGTCAGAGAACTTGAGCTGGAGCTCGTCGCCCTTCATGGTCGCGGATTCGAGCCCGGCGCGCGCGGCCTTTGTCTTCAGACGCTCGACCTCGATGAGCTGCCTCACCGGCAGTGGCGCATCGCCGAAGCGGTCGGTCAGCTCGGCTGAGAACTCCTCCAGCGTACCGGCCCTGGCGGAGACGATGAGCCTGCGGTACTCCTCCACCCGGGTCTCTTCCTCCGAGATGTACTCCGCGGGGATGTAGGCGTCGACTGGCAGCTCGACCACGGCCTCGCTCAGCTCCTGGGGCGCCTCCCCCTTGAGGATGTCCACCGCCTCCTTCAACAGCTCGCAGTAGAGCTCGAAGCCGACGGCCTCTATCTGGCCGCTCTGCTCGGCCCCCAGCAGGCTGCCGGCGCCCCTTATCTCGAGGTCGCGCATCGCCACCCGCATCCCCGAGCCCAGCGGCGTCATCTCGCTTATGGTCGAAAGCCTTGCCACCGCGGTGTCCGACAGCACCTCGCGGTGCGGGTAGAAGAGGTAGGCATAGGCTCGCTTGCCCGAGCGCCCGACCCGGCCGCGGATCTGGTAGAGCTGAGCGAGCCCCAGCCTGTCGGCCCGGTCCACCACCAGCGTGTTCACGTTGGCGAGGTCCAGCCCGGACTCGATGATGGTGGTGCACACCAGCACGCTGTGGAGCCCGTCCGCGAACTCCAGCATCACGCGCTCCAGCTCGTCCTCGTCCATCTGCCCGTGGGCCACCGCGATCGAGACGCCGTCGAAGGCCTTGCGCAGCATGTCGGCGACACGCCGGATGCTCTGAACCCGGTTGTGGACGAAGAAGACCTGGCCGCCTCGCGCCACCTCGTAGTCGACCGCGTGCCTGACCAGCTCCATGTCGAACTCTCCGACGTAGGTGGCCACCGGGTGCCTGTCCTCGGGCGGCGTGTCGATGATGCTTATGTCCCTTACCCCGGACAGCGACATCTGCAGCGTGCGCGGGATGGGCGTCGCGGTCAGCGTCAGCGTGTCGACGTTGCGGGACAGCCTGCGCAGTCGCTCCTTGTGGACCACGCCGAACTTCTGCTCCTCGTCGACGACCAGCAGCCCGAGCTCCTTGAAAGCGACGTCGTCCTGTAGCATGCGGTGGGTCCCGATGACCACGTCGGTCTCACCGCGCCGGGCCCGGCGCACGACGCCTTCCTGCTCGGAGCGGCTCAGGAAGCGCGAGAGCATTTCCACCTTGATGGGAAATGGAGCGAACCGCTCGCGAAAGGTCTCGTAGTGCTGCCGCGCGAGCACCGTGGTGGGCACCAGCACCGCCACCTGTTTGGAGTCCAGCGCCGCCTTCATCGCGGCTCGCACCGCGACCTCCGTCTTGCCGTAGCCGACGTCGCCNNCGCCGCAGATCAGGCGGTCCATCGCGATCTCGGACTCCATGTCGCTCTTGACCTCGCGCACCGCCTTCGCCTGGTCGGGCGTGTCCTCATAGGGGAAGGCCTCCTCCATCTCGCGCTGCCAGGGAGCGTCCGCTGAGAACCTCGTCCCGTGCCTGCTCTTGCGTTCCATGTACAGCTGCAACAGCTCGCGCGCGGTCTTCTCGGCCGACTTGCGCGCCGCCTTTCGCGACTTTGTCCACTCGCGCGCGCGCAGCCTGTGCACCGCCGGGTTCTCTGCCCCCACGTATCTTTGCACCTTGTCCAGCTGGCTGGTGGGGACGTAGAGCTTGTCGCCGCCCGCGTACTCGAGCAGCAGGTACTCGCGGGTCACGCCCATGACCACCTGCGATGTCAGGCCGCGGTAGATCCCGATGCCCTGGTCCACGTGGACCACGAAGCCGCCCAGCTCGAGCTCGGCGTAGCCGGCCACGGGAGTGCCGCTGGAGAGGCGCCTGCGCGGCCTGGGCCTCTCGTGCCTGCCCAGCAGGTCGGCCGAGGTGAACAGAGAGAAGCCGAGCTCGGTGACCTCGAACCCGCGCCTGAGGGTCCCGACGCCTCCACGCGGGGCGCGGCCGGCCCGGGCGGATTCGTGCCATAGCTCCAGAGCGCGCTCCACCTGCCCCTTGCCGTCCAGCAAGAGCAAGACTTCCGTGCCCTCCGCCGAGAGCTTCTTCCAGTGGTCCACCACGGAGCTCAAGTTGCCCCTGAACTCCCTGGCGGCCGCCCCGGGGAATTGAACGCCCGAACCGGTGGGTCCACCGATTGTGTCGATGGACACCCCGTCTCCCCAGCCCGGCAGCATTGGACCCGGGGGCTGCTCGAGCCCCGCATCGGTCGCGAATTCGATTATGCGCGCCTCGATCAGGTCAGGGTTCACCGCCAGCACCGTCGCGCGCGGCGACGAGGCGCCGCCCGTCCCGCCATGGACGCCCTCACCTGCGACCGAGTCCGCGGCGGGGAATATCTCGACACTCGCGACCGTGTCGGAGGAGCGTTGCGATACGACGTTGAACTCGCGCAGGGATTCCACCCTGTCCCCCAGCAGCTCGATGCGGACCGGGCGGTCGGAGGTGGACGGGAAAATGTCGAGGATGCCGCCGCGCACCGCGAACTTGCCCCAACCCTCCACCGTGTACTCCCGCTCGTAGCCCCCGTCAACCAGGAGATTGAGCACGCTATCGAGGTCCAGCTCCGCCCCCTGCCTGATCTCGAGAGGCCAGGGCTCGGGGAGCCCTCCGGGCAGGCCCGATGCGAGAGCCTCCACCCCGGCCACCGCCATGCCGCCCTGGCGAAACGCGCGGGCCGCCTTGAGCCTCTGCCCGACCGCCTCGTCGTAGGGACGCAGCCAGTCACCGCCCGGCCCGGCCCCGGGAAGGTGCTGGGCCTCGCCTGGAATCAGCGTGTCCATGTCCGCCGCCAGGGCGCCGGCCTCGCGCGGCACCGCCAGGACCATCGGGCCACCGAGGATCCGGTAGAGGGTCGCGGCGAGGAGGGGCACCATCGCGTCGCTGGTCGCGATGCTCGCGGGTCCGGCGGCGCGCACCGCCTCGGCGGCCTGGCGCGACCGCTCCCAATCGAGGCTCATCGACAGTATCTTCGCTGCTATGTCTTCCATGTTTTCCCCGCTCGCCCAAACGCCGAACGGCCTCGGTGTAAAACACCCAGGCCTGTCACATCATTTTTTCTCATGGTAGCAGAAAGCGACGAGGTTGGAATGATGGCTGGCAAGGTCGCGGTTATGTAACTAGGGCAGGTCCGCTCCGAGGATCATCACATTCGACCACGCGCAGCCGCCGTACCCGGTGGCGATGGCTTTCCTGACTCCGGGGATCTGGCGGTCGGCGGCCCTTCCCATGACCTGCCAGGCCGCCTCTCCGACCCTGATCATGGCGGTGGCGCCGATGGGATTGGTCGAGATGACGCCGCCCGAGGGGTTGACCGGCATGATGCCGTCCATGTGGGTCGCCCCACTGCGGATCAGCTTTGGCGCCTGGCCCCTGTCGCAGAACCAGAGCGAGTCCATCCACTTGACCCCGCAGGTGGAGCAGGGCATGTACAGCTCTGCCACATCGAGCTCCTTGAGCGGGTTAGTGATGCCGGCGTACTTGTAGGCGAGGCTGGAGGCGCTCTCCAGCGTCTGCAGCCTGGTCCACTCCAGGTCCCCCAGGTAGGCGAAGTCGTGCCTCACCACGGAGGCGTGGACCCATGCCGGCCTGTCGCACAGCTTCTTCGCCGTCGCCTCCGAAGCGAAGATGACCGCGCAGGCGCCATCCGAGCGCGGGCACATGTCCAGGAACTTCACCGGGTAGGCGAGCATCGGCGAGTTCATCACGTCCTCGACCGTCACCGCCATGCGGTTGTGCGCGTAAGGGTTGTTGAGGGCGTTATTGCGGTCGCGGGTGGCCACCACCGCGGCGTCCTCCTGGGTGGCGCCGTAGGCTTGCATGTACATAGAGTACTCCGTGGCCAGCGGGCCGATGGCGCCAGCGAAGGCGTCTCGCTCCAGAACCGGGTTCGCGCAGGTGGCGATGGCGGCCGAGGTGTCCGACTCCGAGTTTTTCTCCCAGCCCACGGCCATCACCAGGTCGAACAGCCCCGATGCGACCTGGTAGTAGGCGCTCGCCGCCACGGTGTTGCCCGTGGTGCCCCCGGTGGTGCACTTGAAGACCGGCTTCATGAACGAGCCCAGGCCGTCGGTCGCCCAGGCGTCGACGTAGTTGATGTTCTCGAAGTGGTCCATATTGCCGATGGAGAAGGCGTCGATGTCGGCGCTCTGGATACCCGCATCGTCGAGCGCGCGCGTGACCGCCTCCGCGATGAGCTCCACCCCTGAGGCGTCCAGCCTCTTGGACGCGTGATGTGTCTGGCCGACCCCGATTATCCCAACTCGCCTGCCCATGCGGCAATCACCCCGTTCATGACGCTGAAAATGAGAACCCAATTCTATAGTCAGGGACGGAAAGCCGCAACGCGGCGGAGGGGTGGTCCCGGTCGGTCAGTACAGCGAGGGATAGGGATGCTAATCGCCCAGGTCGGCCCAGCCGTCTCCCAGGGCCGCCGACCCTTTGATGAAGGCGGAGTAGAGGAATGGCTCGCATTTGAGCGCCTCTACCCCGATCAGCCAGTCCGCCGCTCGCGTCACGATCTCGCTCATCAGAGCATCGACCTCGCCGGCGGGGATGGGCAGGCTCCGGGCGGCGTGCCTGTCCGAGCACTCGAAGTAGTCCTCGAGCCTGGAGTTGGCCACGCACCACACCACCATGCTGTTGGCGAGCTCGCGGGGGGACACCTCGCCGTCGTCGGAGAAGCCCTGCTTCATGGCCAGGTCTATGACGCCGCTGACCACCTGGCTGAAGTTGCGGACGGAATGCTCCAGGGCGGCAGGGTCCCGCCCGGGGTAGGCGCGTGCAAAAGCTGGCATCAAGATGTCATAAGTGCCGGGAATCTGGTGATATTCCGCCGCTTGTCCAGCGCCGGTCATGATAGACCTCTTGTCGTGTGAAGAATGTTGCCACTGACCACCGCGATATTAACTCCCCACTGATGCAAAAATCAAGGAAGCGGCAACATGCCGGCGCTTGCGTGACAACGCTGCCCCCGCCTTCATATAATATGCCAATAGCATTTTCGGACGGCCGATCGATTCGGGGAGTTGGACCTGGATGTCTAAAGTCAAAGTGTGTAAGACCTGCGGCGTTCCCAAGCGAGTGGGGCGGGGCCACCTCTGGAACGCGGACGGCACGATGGTCCAGCGGCAGGACCACGACCACCGGATGATCCTGTTCGACAGCGACGGCATCGATGACCTGTTCAAGAACATCGAGTCGCTCATCGGCATCCCCATCGAGAACATCGTCATCGAGAGCAAGGCCCGGGCGACCGAGGCCTACATCGCGCACCTGGTAAAGGGACCCAAGGGCGCTCTCGCCCGCCTGATCGGGATCGAGCGCGTCATCACCACCATCGTCGAACAGGGCAGGCTGCTTGGCTATGGCGACATCCGCGTCACGGAGTTCTCCTGGGCCGATGCCTTCATGTACTGCGAGATCACCGATCCGTACTCGCTGCCGCTCTTCTGCGGCGACCTGCGCGGCGCGCTGCAGGCCATCAGGAAGCTGGAGGGCCAGATCACCTACGAGGAGATCGGACCCAACAAGTACCGCATCAAGGATTTCCAGGCCGACGACGTCACCGCGTTCGAGAACCGTCTCCTGCCGGCGTCCCTGCCCAGGAAGCCCGGCGACATAGCCTACCACCGGTGCCCCGGCTGCAACGCTCCGCTGGAGATCTCAGGCTTCGCCTGGGACTTCGACAAGGGTACGATCACCCAGAAGGGCAGCGGCATCCGCTACGCGGTCTTCGGGTCCGCGGGCATGCAGGTCGTGCTCGACGAGCTCGAGAAGGAGCTCGGCGACACCATTCCCGCCACGATCGTTGAGGCCCAGCGCATGCACGCCGCCAAGACCATGAACCCCCGCTGGAAGGACGTCGGCCAGTCCGATATCCGCAACTGGCTCGCCGTCCAGGGGCTCGGTAACCTGGTCAAGCTGGAGCAGAAGGATTCCGGTTACGACGTCCTGGTGCAGAACCCGGCCATCCCGCTGCTGCTGGTCGGCACCATGGCTGCGCTGTTCGAGTTCATAACGGACAAGAAAGCGGCGGTCGAGTGGAGTGTCGCGGATGACGGGGATCTCTCCGTGTCGGTGACCGAAGCCTGAGGCTGCCTGTCCCTACTTGCCCAGCTTGTTGTCCTTGAAGTAATCGTCCGCCGTCTTCTGTGTCTGCAGACATTCCTGGAGTCTCTGGATCGAGTCGCTGACCTGGCCGGTCAACTGAGACGCGGCCGCCTGCTGCTCTGACGCGGGGCGTCCCGCGGCCATGGCGTCCAGAAGGTTGCCGTAGCCTTTGACCAGCGGGGTCAGGAAGAGAGAGGCGTAGTCTTCCCAGGCGTTGATCGAGGCGAGCTTCAGCCTGGCGTACTCTTTTATCTTGTCGTCCACGTTCAGCTTGGAGATCGCCTTGATGTCGCTGGACCAGTTCTTGGTCACCTTCCCCAGAGCGTCGAGGTCGGCGACCCGCGCCGTAATCACGTCGCGAACCTGCGCGATCTGCTGGGGTGTGGGACTGGGGGTCGCGAATATCCTCTGCCAGTCGTCAGGCAGCGCCTTGACTCTCGCGATCAGCGCCTCGGCCTCCTGCTGATGAGCGTTCGCCTTGGTCAGGTCCTTGTTGGCCTGGTCGGTCTGCAGGCCGCATCCGGCCACCGACACCACGGCGAGGGCCAGCGCGAGACAAAGCACCGCGGCGTAAAAGATGCGCCACGCGCTCGAATTCCCCGACGCCTTTCTCTCGGGCTCAACCACCAAGCTTCTGCTCCCTGTAATAATCGCTTGCTTCCTTGTGAAGCGCAGCCGCGCGCCTGGCGTGGGCGGCTGACTGGTCCTCCAGGGTCCCGATCTTCTTCTCGAGGTCGATCAAAGTCTGCAGCTGTTCGCCGGCCGCCTCGCCTCTGGCGACTTTGATCCTCAAGTCCATCGCCTGCAGCTCCAGCGCCAGGAACTTCTCCTGCTCGTCGAGGGCCTGGTGTCTGAGGTCGACATATTTCTTCCAGCTCGAGCTGAGCGGCAGCTTCGCGGCCTTCGCGTAATCATTCCGCGCCGCTATCGTCTCGTCCAGCGAAGCAGTTTCGCTCGTCTTCGTCCTGGACAGCAGCTCCTCCAGCCGCGCGGCGATCTGGGGATTCGCCTGCCCGGTGATCAGGGTCTGCCACTCCTTGTTGAAGGCCTCGATACTTTTAGTAACCTCTGCGGCCTTCGACACGTGCGCGCTGGCGTCCTTCAGCAACTGCTGGACCCGCGGGTCGGTCTGCTGCCCGCAGCCGGCGCCCAGCACCACCAGAAGCAGCACGGCACACGCGATCGCGCCGAACCACCGACCGGCCTCAAGCCCCATCGTCCGTCCCCATGATGGCGGCAAGAGCTTTCTGGGCGGCTTGCTCGATCGCACGCTCGACGGTCTCCTTTTCTGCGGCCTCGAAGCGGTCCAGCACGTAGTCCGCAGGGTCGATGCCCGCAGGCGGTCTGCCCACCCCTATGCGCACCCGCCGGAAACCTTTATCGCCCAGCGTATCCGCCAGCGAGTTGAGCCCGCGGTGCCCGCCGGTACCTCCGCCCTGCTTGGTACGGACCTCGCCCAGCGGCAGGTCGATGTCGTCGTGCAGGACGACCATCTGCTCCGGCTCGAGCCCGTACCTCTCGAGAAGCGGCGCGACCGCGCGACCGCTGAGGTTCATGAACGTCTCCGGCACCAGAACGAGGAACCTCGAGCCTGAGCTAGTGACGAGCGTGATGCGGCCGTTGGGCCACTTGCCCCTGGCCAGCACCTCGACCATGTCCAGTACACGGTCCGCCGCCTGGCGTCCGGCGTTGTGCCTGGTGCCGCTGTAATTTCGCCCGGGGTTGCCGAGGCCGACGATGAGACAGGCGTTCGGGCCACAGTCCACAGCGCCGAGCAGCGGGACTCCGCGGCGCCTGGAGCCGGACCCGGCCCTACCCTTCCTCGCCACCCTCTCCGGTGGCCCCTTCTGGGATCTCCTCGGCAGGTGCACCCTCCTCCTTGGCCTCCAGACCCTCTTCCTCCTCCTCCTCGACGATCAGGCGCGGGGCGAGGATCGTGAGCACCACGTCTCCGGGCTCGGTCAGGACCGTGACGCCGTCCGGGGGTTTGAGGTCGGAAACCGTAAGGTGGTCGCCGATCTCGGCGGCCGCGATGTCGATGAAGATGTGGTCGGGCACTTCGCCCGGCAGGCACTCGATCTCCACGTCCCAGAGGTTGTGCTGCAGCGTTCCCCCGGCTTTGAGGCCTTCGGACTCCTCCTCGCCGGTGATGGAGATCGGGACCCTCATGCTCACCTTGGTGTCGCGGGCGACCTTGAGGAAGTCCACGTGAAGGAGCTTCTCCTTGAACGGGTGCCTCTGGAGCTCCTTTATCATCACCAGGTGGCTGTCTTTGTTCTTGCCGTCTACAACCTGCAGGTCCAGCAGGACGTTGCTCCCGGCCTTGCTGCCGAGCGCGTCGGAGAGGTCCTCCTTCTTGATCAGGAGGCTCACCGGCGGATCGCCGAGCCCGTACATCACGGCGGGGACCTCTCCCCGCTCCCTGGCCTTGCGTGCCGCGCCCTTGCCGGTCTCGATGCGTTTTTCAGCTGTCAGCTTGAGCTCCAAGGTCTACCACTCTCCGTTATGTCTGGTTGTCCGCGCCTGCTATCTCGCTCACGGACTCCTCCTTGAACACAGCCGTGATGGTGTTCGCGAGGAGCGGGGCGATCGACAGCACTGTTATTTTATCAATCTTCTTCTCCGGAGGCACTGGCAGCGTGTTGGTGACCACGAGCTCCTTGATCTCGGAGAGCTTGATGCGTTCGACCGCGGAGCCCGACAGGATCGCGTGCGTGGCGCACGCGTAGATCTCCAGCGCGCCGTGTTTCTTGAGCGCGTCGGCGGCCTCGACCATCGTTCCAGCGGTATCCACCATGTCGTCGATGAGGATCGCAGTCTTGCCTTCGACCTCGCCGATGACATGAAGTATCTCGGCCACGTTCTTGTCCGGCCTGCGCTTGTGCATGATGGCCATGGGCACCCGCAGCTTGTCCGAAAGCCTCTTGGCGACCTTGACCCGACCGGCGTCAGGTGAGACAACCACGACGTCCTTGAGGTTCTTCTGGACTATATAGCTGGCCAGGAGCGGCATCGCCGTTATGTGGTCCAGCGGGAAATCGAAGAACCCCTGGATCTGCCCGGCATGCAGATCGACGGAAAGCACCCGGTTCGCCCCGGCGACCGTGATCAGGTCTGCGATCAAGTGAGCGCTGATGGGCTCGCGGGCCAGGGTCTTCTTGTCCTGCCTGGAGTAGCCGTAGTAAGGCATGACCGCGGTGATGCGCTTGGCGGAGGCGCGCTTGAGCGCGTCGATCATGAGCAGCATCTCGATGATGTTGTCGTTGATGGGCTCGCATGACGTCTGGATGACGAACGCATCCACGCCGCGCACGCTCTCCATGAACCTCACGTATATCTCGCCGTTGGAAAAACGGGAGATGTCGACGCCGCCGAGGCTCACTCCTATCCCCGTGGCCACCTCCTGGCCCAGCTCGAGATGCGACGTGCCCGCAAAAACCATCAGCCTCTTCCGGGTGACCTCCCTCAATTCCATACCTCCTGGTGCATCGCGCCTGTTCGCCGCCTATTTGCCTTTGCTCTTCTTTTTCTTCTTGTAGCCCTGCACGATTCTTTGCTCCGTCCGCTCGATCGCCAGGCTGCCGTCCGGGACGTCCTCGTATATGACCGAGCCGGCCCCGGTGACGGCGTCGTCCCCGATCTCTACGGGTGCGACCATCATCGTATCACTGCCGATGAACGAGCGGTCCCCGATCCTGGTGGGGAACTTGTTCTCGCCGTCGTAGTTGCAGGTTATGCTGCCCGCCCCTACGTTGGTGTCCTCACCGATCTGCGCGTCTCCCATGTATGAGAGGTGGGGCACCTTGCTGCCGCGCCCTACGGTGGTCTTCTTCATCTCCACGAAGGTGCCCGCCTTGGAGTCCGGACCCAGCCGGCAGCCGGGCCGCAGCCTGGAGAACGGTCCCACGTTGGCCCCCGCCTCGATCTCGCAGCCGTCGATGACCGAGTACTGGACGTCGCAGTCTTCGGCGATGGTCGAATCGTTGACAGTGGTGCAGGGGCCGATCGTGCAACCCTTGTCGATGGTCGTCTCGCCGGTGATGTGCACCATTGGCATAATGATCGTGTCCCTGCCTATCCGGACTCCCTGATCTATATACGTCTGGTCGGGGTCCAGGATGGTCACGCCGGAGCGCATGAGCTCGGTGTTGATCCTGCCGCGCATTATCGAGGCGGCCTGCGCCAGCTGGACGCGGTCGTTGATCCCCAGTATCTCCTCACCGCTGGCCTGGACCGCGATGACTGTCAGGCCGCGGGACGTGAAGTCCTTCACCACGTCGGTCAGGTAGTACTCGCCCTGCGCGTTCTCCGCGGTCAGCGCGGCCAGCCCGCCCTCGAGCGAGTCGCGGTCGAAGACGTACATGCAGGTGTTTACCTCGCTGATCTCGCGCTGCGCCACGGTAGCGTCAGCCTCCTCGATGATCTCGGAGACCTCTCCGGTCAGGTCCCTGACGACCCGCCCGTATCCGGTGGGGTCGTCGAGCTCCGCGGTCAGCATCGAGGCCGCCGCCTTGGTGTTGCGCCTGGCGGCTATCAGGCGCTCGAGCGTCTCGAGGTTGATGAGCGGCGTGTCGCCCGGAAGCACCATCACCTCGATGAAAGCGGGGTCCATCTTCTCCATGGCCACCATGACGGCATGGCCCGTGCCCTTCTGCTCGGCCTGCTCAACGAACCTCTTGCCGGTGCCGGCGGCCTCGCTGACGTCGGCCGACCCGGCGCCCACCACCACCGCCACCTCGCCCGGTGCCAGTGCCTGTATGGGGTCGAGGACGCAGGCGATGAGCGGCCGGCCGCAGATCTCGTGCAGGACCTTGGGCAGCCTGGAGTTCATCCGCTTGCCCTCGCCGGCGGCGAGCACGATTATCGAGAGATTGGCGTTAGGTTGTGGTGGCATGTCTTACTTCCCGTTAGATCAGAGCGTGGCCTCTTCTATTGTACGTTGCCTTCTTCCAAATGGGGGGCGGCAGGATATCGAACCGTCGCTGCACCCCTGCCTTGATCCAGTCTTGTCGCTGGTTTGCTGTTCAGGGTTCCGCTCCTATGAGAGGGGGTCACTTACCCCCTCTCATCGCAAGACCTTCGGTCTTGCTGCTCTCCCCCATGTATGAGTTTCGGGCCTGTTGCCAAACGGGTTG
>PMJJ01000120.1 GCA_003157385.1 Actinomycetota bacterium
GGCGCTTTCCCGTCGGCGGCCATCGAGTCGAACCTGTCGTAGACCTCCCGCGTCGAGATCTCCTGGGTCATCGCGGCCAGGACGACCTGGAACGGGGGCAGGGGGTCCAGCGTCCGTATCTCCTCGCCTCTCCCGGTGGCGAGCGCGGTACCTCCCGCCAGGCAGAAAGGCACGTCCGAGCCCACGCGCGCGCCGATCGAGATCAACGTGTCCATGGGCATCTCCAGCTCGTAGATGTGGTTCATCGCCAGAAGAGCCGCGGCCGCGTCGGCGCTGCCGCCGCCAAGTCCGGCCCCGATCGGTATGCGCTTGTTGATGAGGACGTCGATCCCGCTCGAGCCCATTGCCCCGGTGTGCTTGTCGAACGCCTCGATCGCTTTGCATACGAGGTTGCCACTGGTAGTCGGCATGCACGGGTCGTTGCAGCGGATCTGTATTCTCTGTGCCCCTTCGGTCCTGCGGAAGTACAGCTCGTCCGACAGCTCGAGGGCCTGCATCACGGACTTGATCTCGTGAAATCCGTCGTCGCGCCGCTCTCCGACCTGCAGAAAAAGGTTTATCTTCGCGCGGGCGACCGTCTTAGCCCCGAGCATCTCCTGCCTCCCGAGCAGGCGGGCACGCGCCGCCGCTCACCATAAACATATCAGAAAAATGTGAGCCGTTCTCCGGAGGCAGGACATTGCGCGCGTCGCGGTTCGGCGGCAGGTGCCGGCTGTCCTCTGTCGGGAGCCTGTCAGCCGGTCGGCCCGTATTTCTCGAGCACCTTCTCCGCGCAGTTCTTGCCCGAGAGCGCGGCGCTGTTGAGGGCGAGCCCGCGTCCCCGGTAGGTGTCCCCCGCGAAGTAAAGGCCCTCGACACCCGGGGCGACCACGTCGGGCTTGAACGCGCCGACCTGCCCGGGCTTGCGCGCGAGCCCGTCGCACCCGATGCACTTGTAGGCAAACTTCCACTCGACCTTCTCGTCGATCCCAGGGAACATCTCGCCGATGTCGGTCCACATCGAGTCGAGCAGCCTCTCCAGCTCGAACTTGTCGAATATCTGGTCCACCTCCACCGCGCAATCCGTCTGCATCAGCGACTTGCCCTCGGGCGCGACCCCCGGGTCGTACGCGGAGGGGACGAAAGCCTGGAAGGGCATGCCGGTGTGGTCCAGTTCAAGCGCCGACAGGAAGTTGGCCTTGTCGTAAACGGGTTCGGTGAGAGCGATGGTGTAGCCGATCAGCCCGGTCGTCTCGTACTTGAGGTCTTCATACCGTTTGAGCCACCACTCCGGCAGCACCGCCGTATCCGGGTTGGTGTCGAGCACGCCGTCCAGCGACCACAGCGGCAGCGCGCAGATGACCACGGGGGCCTCGATCAGGTCGAGGTCGTCCATGTAGAACCATCCCGTGTAAGGCGAGAGGCTCTTCTTCTTGACCGCGACGCCCTTGACCTTGTTGCCGTGGAACTGGACCGAGTCGACCTCGGTGCCCAGCATCAGCGTCCCCCCCGCCTCCTCGAAGGCTTCCCTCTGGGGGTCGATGATGCCCAGCATGCCGCCCCTGGGGTAGGCGGCGGTGAGGAAGTTTCTCTTTTTCAGCAGGTTCTCACGCGCGATGTAGAGGATCTCGCCGGCGGACATCTCGTAGGGGTCCGGGACGGTGGTCATTATCATCCCGTTGACCTCGAAGAGCTCCTTGGTCACCACCGATGTGGTGTTGGCGTCGAGCCAGTCCCCCCAGCTCATGAGGTCGGTGGCCTCGAGAGTGGGATCGTCCATGAACGCGACCAGCTTCATCATGCGCTTTATCTCTTCGATGTCCTCGGGGGAGGCGATGATCATCTCCTGCAGGCTCTGCCACCTGCCGCCGCGCCAGATGTCAACGGTCTCGGAGAAAGCCGCCCACTCGACCTCCTTGCCCACGGCCTTGACGAGCTCGGCGCTGGAGGAGGCGTCGCCGAGCTCGGCCATGTGGAGGCCGATGTCCAGGCGCCAGCCGCCCTCGAGGTCGTAGCCCTGCATCCTGCCGCCGGCCTGCTTGTCCTTCTCGATGCAGAGGGTCTTCATCCCCGCCCTCTGAAGGAGCCCCGCGACTCCCAGGCCGGCTATCCCGGCACCGATAACTATCGCGTCAAATCTCTCAGCCATCCTCCCCCTCCATCGGTCGGCAGCAACTGGCTAACGTCATGGCGGTAGATTATCCAGTTTCACCGCGGGGCGCAATCCGCGAGCCCGGGGCAACGCCTGTGCCTCGAGGGCACTTTAACGCGGCCAGGGCGAGACGATGGCGCCGTCCTCGTCAAACGCCAGCGGCCGGGCGGTGGCTTCGACGAAGATGCCCTCGCGGCCCCGCAAGACCTCCAGCAGGGGAGCCGAGACCTCGAACTCCGCCAGGGACCTGGTGCTCTTGATGTGCGCGATCCTCAACGTCTCGGGCTTCACCCTGCCGAGGCTTACCATGGCCATCTCGACGGCCTCCCTGTCGGTGTCGGCGACGATGGGGATCCTGGCGCGATAGAGGGCGCCGGAGGTGAGCACGTTCTTGTAGGTGACGACCCTGTCCACCGCGTCGGCCAGCGCGCGCGTGGTGATATCGGCGTGCCCGATCCCCGTGGCGTTGCCGCCGGACGCCTCGGTCAGTCGCAGCACCACCAACCTCTCGGCGTTGAAGGACTCCGCCTCGCTGAAAGCTTTCCCCCGACCCGTCACGAGCGGGTCCATGCCCGTCCCCGATATGTCCTTGCCCATCTCGTCCACGATGAGCAGGTCCACTCGCGCGACTGGGATGCGAGGCCACATCGAGACCGCGTGGCCCAGCAGCTCCGGCTCGCGCAGCAGCGCATCGGAGCCTGGCATGACCTCGAGGCGCGAGAGCTTCTTCTCTCCGTCCTCGACGAGCGCGACCGTGACGACCGGCGGGAGCGCCTCGAGCGCCACCGTCGCTATCTGCCCGATGAGCTCGCCGGCCCCGAAGCCGTGGATGTGGAGCGCTCGCGCCCCCTCAGCCTTGCCCAGGCCCACCGCGATCATCTTGATCACTCCGCTCTGCACCGGACCGGAGAAGCCGGTGTGCGGGGCGACCCTGTTCACGACCACGATCCCGTCGGCTTCCAGCGCGGCGCGGGCCGTGAAGGCCTCCGCCCCTCCGGACGTCCTGCCGAGGGCGGCGACTTCCACCGAAGCCTCGATCGGCGCGCCGACCGATTCTTCCGTCACGCCCAGCCGCGCGAGCACCTGCAGCTGCCCCTCCTCGGTGGCGCCGCCGTGCGACCCCATGGCCGGGATGATGAACGGCTCATGGCCCAGCGCGCGAAGCTCTTGAACCAGGCTTGTCGCCAGCGTCGCTATCCGGTCCACGTTTCGGCTGCCCACCGCGATGCCGATCCGCCCGCCCGCGGGGAAGAACCCCAGGGCGGCCTCGGCCATGCTCCCGGTTAGCGCCCTTGCCGGATCGGTCAAGGGCCTGCTCGCGAGCTGCTGTCTTATGAGAGTCATGTTCAGTCTGTCCACGCGACTCCTCTTGGTCTTATTACTAGAGTAGCCGAGTTCGCCCGCCCGGCGAAGCGCGGAGGAGGCCCGCCTCAGTCCCCGGGGGTCCCGGGCGCCGTATCCTTCTCCATCCGTGCCATCAAGGCAAGCGCTTCTTCGCGGGACGCTCCGCAGGTGTCGCGGGTGGGTGGGAAGTCCGAGCAGACACGCGGTCGCGTCTGCCGGCCATACAGCTCGCAGAGGTCGTCTGCGGTCAGGTGCAGGCACCTCTCTCCGTCCGGCTTGCCGTCGGGCATGCCGGGTATCGGGCTGCTGATGCTTAGGGCTATGCAGCAGGCGCCGCATTTCCTGCACTCCATGCCACAACTATACGTTTTTAGCGAGGGGTTTGGCATTACAATTGTCCTGGGCACTACCAAGGAGGTACCATGTCGCTCTTCTCGGTGAACAACACTGTGACAAAGCTCTCTGCGCCGGCCGCCAACGACATCGAGGTGTCTTTCGGGCTTGCCGCGCTCAAGCTGCTCGAAAAGAACGACCAGGCCGGGCTGAAGAAGCTCATGAAGATACGCGAGAAGGTGCAGGCTGCGGCTGCGGAGCTCGACGATCTGGTGGACCGGTCCAGGGACTGAAGCCGACCCCACTCAGGACGCCGAGGCCACTGCTCTGACGGGCGATTCCTCGATCCCCAGCGCGGTGGACGCGCCGGCGATCGAAGCAGGCATGAGCACCAGCAGCAGGGCGACGCCGATGCACGCGATGCCCCCGATCAGGAAGGCGGTCGGCACGCTGGCGGCGTCGGCTAGATAGCCGATGAACTGTCCGCCCACGCCGAACATCCCCAGCCACATCAGCGAGTACAGGCTGACCATCCGGCCGCGCATGCCTCTCTCCGAGCGGCCCTGCAGCGACGTGTTCACCGCGGAGCACATCATCAGGAAGCAGCATCCTATGCCCGGCGCGATCAGCGCGGCGAGCCACACACTGCGCGCCAGCGACAGGCACGCCAGGAAGACTCCCAGCCCCAGGGTGCCCGCCTTGATGATTGAGCTCTCGGCGAACCTCCTCGACAGACGCGTCACCAGCGGCGCGCCGATTGCGGCGCCGACCCCCAGCATGCTCATCAGCAGCCCGTAGGTGCTGGCCTTGCCGTGAAGGACGTCCTTGGCAAGAGACGGGAACAGCACCGTGCAGGAGAAGCCGAAGAAGGTCGCCGCCCCCAGGGCCAGCAGCGAGTACAGCCTCCAGCGGTGGTCGAGGACGAAGGCGAACCCATCGGCTATTTGGCGTCGCACGTCGTTCAGCGGCCTGGTGACCTGGCGCTCCCTCGGCCGGACCATGATGAACGCCGCCAGCACGAAGACGAAGCTGATCGCGTTGATCGTGAACGCGCCGGCGGGCGACCAGACGGTCAACAGGACGGCCCCAAGCGCCGGCCCGATGACCCGTCCGATGTTGAACTGGGCGGTGCTCAGCGAAAGGGCGCTCATCATCTCCCCGGGCGGGACCAGGTCTGGCAGGAAAGAGACCGCCGCCGGTGCGCTGAACGTGTAGGCCGTGCCGGCGACGAACACCAGCGCCAGCAGAACCGGCAGAGTGGCCACGCCGGCCGCCGCGGTCATCGCGAGCGCCGCGGCGCAGGCCATCTGCACGACCACGGTCACGATGACGATGCGCTTGCGGTTCGCGCTGTCGGCGAGCAGCCCGGCGAAGACGACGAAAAGCAGGACCGGCAGGTAGGCGGCCATGTTCACCGCCGCGACCCAGGCGTTCGAGCCCGTCATCTCCTTGACAACCCAGAGCAGAGCGGTCGTCTGGACCCAGTTGCCGATGTTCGAGACGAGCGCGCCGGACCAGAAAAGCGCGTAGTCCCTGTGCCTGAGCGCGGCCAGTCCCCGCCCGGTCGAGCGGGAGACGGAGGCCTCCTCGGGCAACAGCGGATCCTCTATTACACCCTCGTGGTATTCCAACGGGCCTCCCGCCACAGAGCGCCGAACCATATCACAGCGGCTCCGCCCGCCACCCCTTGCGCAACAACGTGCTCTATTCTCCTATAATAGACAGGGCCCCGGCCGCGAGCGAGCGACCCCGGGCCGCCAGCGTGGTACTTCATCAGGATGACCAGGAGGTTCAGGTGGCAAAGTACGATCTCAAGGACATGCCCGACACTTCCCCGGAGGAGCACGCCGCCGTTGGCAAGGCCTTCTGCGAGAAGCTGTTCTCCAACCCCGACGTCACCAAGAAGCTGCTGGCGACGAAGGTCATCGCCCAGTTCGTGTACTGGGACGAGGACTTGTGGGGCCCCGACGTCAGGGTCTACATCACCGCGGACTGCTCCGGCGACGAGGTCGAGGTCATAACCGGCCCCACCGACCTCAAGCCCGACCTGGTCATCGCCGAGTCCAGGACGACAGGCCACATCTACTGGATGGGGAAGCTGAACTTCATGACCGCCGTGACCCGCGGGCTCATCAAGGTGGACGGGCCAATCCGCACCGCCATGAAGCTCGTGCCCATCATCAAGCCGGGCTTCGCGGTCTACCGCGAGACCCTGAAAGAGATGGGGTACGACGACCTGCTGGCGTTCCCGCCCGACTGAGGGAGCGCGATCTCACATGAGGGCCGCCCGCCGGGGCGGCTTTCTTGTTGCGCTAGCGAGCGCTGACCCTGCGGGAGGCCTCGAGCATCCACCGGGTGTTGCGTATGCTGATCTCGGCGCTGGTGTGCGTCGGTGCCAGTATGAACCCTCCCCCGGCGGAGTCGCGCACGGCCTTCTCGACCGCGTCTTCCACCTCCTCGCGGGTACCGTCGACCAGCACGTGCGAGATGTCGATGTTGCCGATGATGCAGAGCTTGTCCCCGACCTTCTCGCGCGCCGCCGCCAGGTCGTTGCCCGCGGTGGGCTCGAACGCGTGCGCGCCGTCGAAGCCCCACTCCACGAACTTGTCCAGCAGCTCGTAGCTGTTGCCGCAGCAGTGGATATAGATCCTGGCCCCGTGTCGATGCGCCGTCGCTGTTATCTGCCGGTAGGAGTCGCCGAAGAAGTCCTCGAGCATGGCCGGCGAGAGCATCGGTCCCGACTTATAGGCCAGGTCCTCGCCCAGCCCCATCACCCTGGCGCCCGCCCTGCCGCACGCGTCGACCGTGGCGACCGCGACCGCCCTGAAATAATCGATGACCTCGCGGGCGAAGTCGGGGTCCCGCCTGAGCAGGCCCACGAAGCTCGCGAAACTCATCGGCTGCCAGGAATTCTCCCAGACGCCGGGGCCTATGAACGCGGCGATGGCGATCTTCCCCTTATATAAGCGGCGGAGAAACCTGAACAGGTTGGCACTCGACTGAGCGTAGGCGGCGATGCCGGGACGCGGGTAGGCCCTCCACTGCTCGGGGCTCTCGATCAGGCCGCTCTTGTACATCATGTAGGCGTTGCCGTAGCCGTCGTCCNNCGATGGCGAAGAGCCTGCCGAAGGCCTCCTCCAGCTCGCTCCTGTTCCTGATCCCCAGGCGCCAGTAGCCCATCCAGATGCCGTCGAAGCCCAGCTGGTTGCTGGCCTTGACCGAGGAGTTCGCGAACGCGTACATCGCGGGGTTGAAGAACCGGTTGATGCCGCGGTTGTGCCTCTCAACGAACCGGCCGCCGTGCTCGCTGGCCAGGTATCCCAGCACGGGCATCCGCTTCCTTCCGAGCACCTGGTTTATCAGGTGCGGGTCCGAAAGCAGCGACAGCGTGGCGATCCTGTCGGTCTTCTCTCCGCCCAGCGCCGCGTACAGCCGCTCTTCGGGGTCCATCCCGCCACCTCCCTCGAATATGTTGCCACGCCCGACTCGCGCCGTAAGCGTATCACGCGCGGGCGCCTCGCTCGTCCTGTGACCTCCGATCTGCGCGCCGCACGGTTTGACCGCGCCCGCCGCGCGACACATATTGAATCCCGGTCGGACTACTTCCGAAGGGGCTCTGATGCCACAAGAGGGCGGGAACCGGGTGGAGCTGAGGGACAGCTGGATCTGGCGCTGGGGGATCCGTGGCTGGCTGTTCATCGGTGTCATCGCGGCAATCGTGGTCATGTGGACCGGCTACACCAAGGCGCACGAGGTCCTGCTTCCCCTCATCGTCGCCTTCATCATCGGGATACTGCTCAAGCCTTTCGTCGACAAGATGGTCAGCCACCGCTTGCCCCGCTGGCTCGCGGTGGTGATCACGATGACCCTGATAATCGTCGTCCTGTGCGGCATCTTCGCGCTGCTGATCTACGGGGTCACCACGCAGGCGCACTCGATAAGCCAGCAGGTGAGGTCCGGGGTGAAGAGGCTTCAGAGCTGGTTCGACAACCTGAAGGTCAGCGACTCCTTCTACCGATGGCTGCACGATGCGATCCAGAAAGCCTGGCCGCAGGTGGCCAACGGGTTGGTGGTCGCCATAAGCAAGCAGGTCCCGGGCATAGCCTCGTTCGCCGTCGGCGGCTTCATCGCGTTCTTCATCCTGATCTTCTTCCTGGGCGACGACGGAAAGATACCGAACTGGGTCGCGGGGAGCCTGCCTGTTCCCAGGAGCAGGGCCGACATGATCCTCAAGGGGGTGGACGAGTCTATAAGGGGCTATTTCAGGGGAACGCTCATCGTGGCGACGGTCGATGCCATCCTGTTCATCCCCATTTCCTTTATCCTCAGGCTTCCGCTGGTCTGGACGATCGTCGTGGTGACTTTCGTCACCTGCTTTATACCCTCCTTCGGCGGCTACATCGGAGGCGCGTTCGCCGTGTTCATAGCGCTTGCGGCCAAGGGGCCGGCGGCCGGGATCATCATGCTCGTCTACGCGATACTGGTGCACACGATCATGCAGAACCCGGTGCAGGCGGTGGCGTACGGGAAGACTCTGAACCTCCATCCGCTGGTGGCCCTGCTGGTGACGCTGCTGGGCGCCGTGTTCGCGGGCATCCCGGGGGCGATCCTGGCGGTGCCGATCACCGCCGCGGTCCTCAAGGTCACCTCGGAGGTCCGGGCCGCCCGTGAAGAGGAGGCCGCCCGGGACGGCAGTCCTCCGGCGGAGGCGCCGGCTTAGCCAACCCGCGGGCGCATGCGCTGCGTCAATGCGCGAGTCGCCCGATCCCTCTTGCTGGCGGACCAGGGCCGCATCGCAGTAGAATCTTCTTCAGGCAAGTCTTTCCGTAAGCGGCGGCGGACAGTCTGAGGGGGATGTTTTCTTTTGCGGCACGCGCGCGTCTTGAGGAGCCGTTGCAGGGACTGCGGCGCTCCGCTATATCCCAGGATATTCCGGCAATGGAACGACGACGGGACGGTGACCGCGAGGCACGCCGGCGCCAACCGCATCTGCCACATCGAAGCCGGGGCGCTTGATATCGCGTCCGCCGGAACGAGGCCTGGTACGCCTTCGCGAGCTTCACGCCGTTCTCCAGGCAGCGAACCGCCATGGCCTCGGCGAAGGTCCTGGCCGGGAAGTTGCAGAGCGAGGAATACCGCCTCGAGTACGACGAGTACTGGCGGTCGATGGAGGAGCTCGACCCCGAAGACGACTCCACCTGGCTCGAGACCAGGCTGATGCCAGACCCGGATACCGCGCGCGTCCGCGTGTACGCGACCCAGTCGACCCACAAGTCGCTGTCCGCGCTCAGGCAGGGCTCCATGATCCACGTCTGGGACCAGGACTTCTCGCGCAAGTCGGCGGACGCGTTCGACGAGGCCTACCTCGCCCACACCAGCACCAGCCCAAACTACCAGATCGTCGCGTCGCTCGACCTGGCCCGCAGGCAGGCCGACCTGGAAGGGTACGGGATGGTCGGCGAGGTCTACGGCATCGCCGAGACCATCAGGGACCATGTCGCCGCCGACCCGCTGCTGTCGAAGTACTTCCACTTCCTGGACGCGGCCGAGTTGATACCCGCCGAGTTCTGGCCGTCGGGACTCGAGTCCTACGGCCTGGTCGAGGGCCAGGAACAGTTCAGGCTGCTGCTGCAGGCCTGGGAGGACGACGAGTTCGTGCTCGACCCGACCCACATGACGCTCTACCTGGCCGACTCGGGGTACAACGGCAACGAGTTCAAGGTCGACGTGCTGATGGACAAGTACGGCGTGCAGATAAACAAGACCTCCATCAACAGCGTCCTTTTCATCGCCACGATCGGCGTGACCTGGAGCTCGGTCGCGTTCCTGCTCGACGTGCTCAAGAGGATCGCCGAGGACCTGGACGACCGACTGGCGCAGGCGAGCTCGGCCGAGGCGGCGGTCTTCGCGAAGAAGGTCGAAGCCCTGACCACGGGCCTGCCGCACCTGCCCGACTTCAGCCGCTTCCACGACGTCTTCCGGCCGGCGCCCGGCTCGCGCGAGGGCGACATCAGGACCGCTTACTATCTCGCCTACGAGGAGGAGAACCACGAGGACGTCCCGCTGGCCGAAGCGGCCGACGTAATCGAGGGCGGGCGCGAGCTGGTCTCGACCTCGTTCGTCGTCCCTTACCCCCCGGGATTCCCGGTGCTGGTGCCAGGCCAGGTGGTGAGCCCGGAGATCGTCGACTTCCTGCTCAAGCTGGACGTGACCGAGATACACGGGTACCGGCTCGAGCTGGGATTGTCGGTGTTCACCGACGAGGCGCTGAAAGTGGCGACGAACTGGTAGACCCTCCGGCGACTGCAGTGTCGTTGAGGCTTCCCGCGCTTGCCCCGCAGGGTCGGTAATGGTACCTTACAAATCCCATGGGCCTATAGCTCAGCAGGTTAGAGCGCACCCCTGATAAGGGTGAGGTCGTTGGTTCGAATCCAACTAGGCCCACCATGCCGTCCTCAACCCTTCAGCACGCCCATGGGCCGCAGCATCGCCACCTTGCTCGAGAGGCCCGCACCCTGGCAGACGTCGACCACGCGGCTGACGTCTTTGTAGGCCTCCGGCGCTTCTTCGGCAAGCATCTTTACGTTCCCGGCGAGTACCACGATCCCCTGCCGCTCGAGCCTCTCCTTCAGCTCGGGCCCGCGAATCGTCTTCTTCGCCTTCGACCTGCTCATCGTGCGCCCCGCGCCGTGGCAGGTGCTGCCGAACGACTCCTTCATCGCGGTCTCGGTCCCGACCAGCACATAGGAGTGCGTGCCCATGTCGCCGGGAATCAGCACCGGCTGTCCGACCTCGCTGTAAGCCGCCGGGACGTCCGGGTGCCCCGCGGGAAAAGAGGCGGTGGCCCCCTTACGGTGTACGCAGACGCGCCTCCGGCGGCCGTCCACCTGGTGGTCTTCCATCCTCGCGACGTTGTGCGAGACATCGAAGAGGAGGTGGAGCCCCAGCGCTCTGTCCGAGGCCTTGAAGAACTGCTCGAAAGACTCGCGCGTCCAGTGCATCTGCGCCTGGCGGTTGGCGATCGCGTAGTTGCACGCGCACGCCATCGCCGCGAGGTAGTCGTCCGCCTCCCCTGAACCCAGTGGCGCGCACGCCAGCTGCCTGTCCGGAAGCTCCCATCCCAGGCGGTTGACCACGCGGTCCATGACCTGCAGGTAATCGGTGCAGACCTGGTGGCCGAAGCCCCTTGAGCCGGAGTGGATCATCACCGTGACCTGGCCTTCGTGCAGGCCGAACGCCCTCGCCTCTTTCTCCATGAAGATCTTCTCCACCACCTGCACCTCCAGGAAGTGGTTGCCGGAGCCCAGCGTGCCGAGCTGGTCCGCGCCCCTTTCGAAAGCACGCGCGCTCACCCGCGCAGGGTCCGCCCCCGGGTAGGCGCCGCCTCGCTCGGTATGGTCGATGTCCTCCTCGTGCCCGTAGCCCATGCCGACCATCTCGCGGGCGCCTCTGGTAAGCACCTTGCGCAGTACGCTCTCGGTGGAGTGGATGCGGCCCCTGGTCCCCAGGCCCTTGGGGATGTTCGAGGCCAGCGTCGCCATCAGGTCGCGAAGCCCGGGCCGGACCTCGTCCTCGGTCAGGCCGGTATTCAGCAGCCGCACGCCGCAGGAGATGTCGAAGCCAACCCCGCCCGGCGAGACCACCCCCGAGGACTCGTCGAAGGCCGCGACGCCACCTATCGGGAATCCGTAACCCCAGTGGATGTCGGGCATCGCCAGGGACCTTCCCACGATGCCCTGCAGAAAGGCCACGTTGGCCACCTGGTCGAGCGCCTTGTCGCGGCCGGCCGCCTCGAAGAGCTCCTCGTCGGCGAAGACCACCCCCGGCACGCGCATGCCGGGCTTGAAGTCGGTCGGAATCTCCCAGGCGAAGTCGCCGATCCTTCTGGCCCCGCTCATCGCCACCACGCTCCTAGTGTTCCCTAAACGTCGAAGATCACCCGCGCGTACCAGCCCTCGCCGCGCTCCTCCACCACCATCTCGTGGAATGTCGCCGCCTTGATCTCGAGCTCGAGGCTGTGCCTGCCCGAGTCTATCTCCTCACCTCGCACCGTGGCCTCAAGCCTCTCGCCGCTCACACTTCCGACTTCGAAGTCGCACAGCACCAACCTGTTTGCGCTCACCAGGAAGATGAGCTCGTTCAGCCACTCGAACATGAGGTCGACGAGATCGGATGCGTCAAGGGACACCTCTCTGGAAAGGACGGCGCTGACCCCATCGAGGTCGACCATAATGGAGAACATGGCCCGCGCCGCGCCCGCGAACAGTTCCTCCAGGCTCTCCGCCTCAACCTCGATACCGATGTCCGCGGTGTGTTCGATGGTGTTGAATCTCAACGGCGCTCCCGGCGGTTCGTCAAGCCAGTGGCAGGGTGAACGTGAAGGTCGAGCCTCTTCCCTGCTCGCTCTCGACCATTATCTCGCCACCCATGGACTGGACCAGCTCCTTGGCGATATACAGGCCGAGCCCCGATCCCGGGAAGGAGCGCGTCTCGCTGCTGTCGATCTGGTAGAACCTGTCGAAGACCCGCTCGACCTGCTCGGGCGCGATCCCGATCCCCTCGTCCGTCACGCTCACCTCCGCGCTGCCGTCGGTCTGCTTCACCGATACGGTAACGGCCCCTCCCTCGGGCGAGAACTTGAGCGCGTTGCGGATCAGGTTCCCCATCGCGATCTCGGTCTTCTCGCGGTCGGCGACCACGATGAGCTCTTCTTTCTCGGGATTGATGATGAGGTTGTGCAGCTCAGCTACCCTCTCCTGGTCTTCGCTCACCACGCGGCAAAGCTCCACGATGTCGAAAGGTTCGCGCGAGACGTCGAGCCGCCCTTCCTCGATGCGGGACATGTCCAGGATGTTCTCGATCAAGCCCTCGAGAGCGATCGACTTCTTCAGGATGATCTCGATGGACTCCATCTGCGTCTCGCGGTCGATGCGGTCGAAATGCTCGGTGAGGGTCTTGGCGAACCCCTCGATGACCGCGAGCGGCGAGCGCAGCTCGTGCGACACAGTCGAGACGAAGTCGGACTTCATCCTGTCCAGCACCATCAGTTCCTGGTGCGCCTTCTCCAGCGCCTCCAGGTGCCGCCGCGTCTCCTGGTACAGCCGGGCGTTCTGGATGGCAACGCCTGCCTGCCGGCCGATGGCCTCGAGCAGGAGAACGTCCTCGGGGGTGATCTCGTGGTCCATCTCGGCCAGCCACATCACTCCGTGCACCCTGTCACCGGAGATCAGCGGCACGGCTATGTGGAAGTCCAACCCGGTGGCCTGTATGACCGGGTCGCTCTCTATGAGCTCCCTCTCCTGCGGCGTGCGTGCCTCCTCCCTCGGTATCGTGACCGAGCGCTTGCGCGCCACCACGGCTCCCCCGATGGCCTCGTTGGTGGGAAGGTTCACCCGCTCCAGGCGGGCCAGGTCGAGGTTGTATCCGGAGCTCCAGATAAACTCGTCGGAGTCGGGGTCTACCAGCGCGAGGATCGCCGCTCTCGCGCCGACCGTCTTGGCCGCCTCAGCCGCGGTGGTGTCCAGCAGCGACTGCAGCTCGAGCTCTCCGGAGATGCTCTGCGCGCTTCGGTAGAGCATGGACAGCCTCTCGTGCTCGGCGGTCAGCTCCTTGTAGATCAGCGCGTTCTCGATCGATACTCCGATCTCCGCGCCGGCCGCGTTGTAGAAGCCCAGCTCCTTCTCGTCGGCGAACTCACCCTCGGTGGAACCCAGCGCGATGACGCCGATCGATTTTTCTCCGCTGTAGAGGGGGATGAAGAGCGCCTGCTTCATGCCGCCCTTCTTGAACATGCCCAGGAAGGTGAAGTCTTCCTGCTCGGGCACCCCGGCCTGGAGGTCGAGGATCATCGTGCCGCGGACCTCCCCTGAGGCCCACGTCAGCAATTCGGAGAGATGCACCCTGTCAGCGGGAGGATGAAACCGGGTGCCGCGTCTGGTCGCCGCCATGACCGTGACCGGCTTCCCCAGCGGATTGGTCAGGGCCACCATCCCGGCTTCGGCGCCGCTCGCCTCGACGGTCACCCTGAGTATCTCGGAGGCCACCGTCTCCAGCTCCAGAGAGCTGGTCGAAGCCTTGACTATCTCGTTCAGAGAAGCCAGCTGCGCCGCCCGGCGGGCCGTCTCTTTCTCGGCCTTTTTCCGCTCGCTTATGTCGCGCAGCGCGGACAGGATGACTTTCTCTCCCCAGATCCTGGTTGTGCGGGCGGTCGCCTCGACCGGCAGCACCGTTCCATCGACTCTCAGAAGCCTGGTCTCGAAAGTGCTCGACCGTTCTTTCTCGATCCTGGACACGATGTCGCCGAATTGCGGCCTCAGCCGCTCCGGCACCAGGTCGCGGACGTTCATCCCGACCAGCTGTTCCCTGGTAATTCCCGTGGCGGCCGCGGCCTTCTCATTGGCGTCCAGCATCCGTCCGGAGTGATCGTGTACGAACAGTGCGTCGCCCGCGCTGGAGAAGAGGGTGGAGTAAGCCTCAGCCGCCGCCTCGACCTCCTCGCGCATCCTCTTCTCCTCTGTGATGTCCTTGACCGCCACCAGCAGCTGGACTATGTCCACCTCGCCGACCCCAAGCGCCGTCACGTAGAAGTCGACGTCGATCACGGTGCCGTCCTTGCGACGGAGCTTGTCCTCTTTGGAGAAGACGCCCGTCTCCAGAAGCGACTCCACCAGCCCGGTGGCGATCCTCTCGAAAAGTCCGGGCTCGGGCATCAGCCCCTCGGTCGTCTTGCCGAGGAGCTCCTCCAGGGTGTAGCCAGAGAGCAGGCTCATCTGGGGGTTCGCCCAGCTGATCTCCCCGTTGGACAGGACGAACAGCCCCTCGACGATGCTCTCGGTGATGCGGGCCCTGAACTGCTCGGACCTCGCGAGCTCCTCAACAAACTCCTTGCGCTCCATCGCGCGCGAAACAGTGTTGGCTATCTCGGCCAGCAGGTCGATGTCGCCCTGCGACCAGGAGCGCGGTTTGCCGGTCGAGCTGTAGCCGATAAACCCTTTGAAATCACCACCGACCATGACCGGGGCCGCCACCAGGGATTCGATGTCGAACGCCGCTCGGAGCTCCTTCGCAAGATCGCTGTCAAGCACGCTCGCGTCCTCGATGATCACCTTCTCGCCCGCGGTCAGCAACGGGAACACGTATGTGGATTCGGTGGCGTCCAGCCCCAGCAGCCTCTCCGAGAACGACGTGTCGACGCCCGGCGACCACTCCATGGCCCTGACTATCGTCCTGGCGTCCGCCCCGATCTCCAGGAAGAAGGACCTGCTCCCGCCCAGGAAGGAGGAGAGCTCAGCGAGGGTGCGCTGGATCGCGTCGTAGAGGTCGCCCGGGTCGACGAACATCGCCGTGATGGAGGAGAGCACTTCCTCGACCTTCAGGTGATGCTCGCGCGCTCTCTCCGCTAGCCGCCGCTCGGTCACGTCGCGTATCACCAGTATCTCGAGCGCGTCCTCGCCCGGCCATCCCACAAACCCGGCGTTGAGCTCGACGTGGATGCCGCTCCCGTCATTCTTGAGGCAGCGGATCTCGAGGTTCGAGCCGGCCCGCCCCGACTTGAAGTCGCTGGCGAGCGCCCTGGAGGCGGCCTCCCTGTCGTCGGGGTGCACGTACTTGAGGATGTTCCTGCCCAGCGCGTCGGCGGGGCTGGCCCCGAACATCGGCTCGACCGCCTTGTTGGCGTACATGACCTCGCCGGCCCGGTTCACGGACATGATGGCGTCGTGCGTCGTCTCGACGATCGTCCTGTACTTCTCCTCGGATGCCTCGACCTGCCTCTGGGCGACCTCGCGCCCGGTGACGTCGCTGACGATCAGCATGACGTTGGTGTCCGGACCGGCCTCGCCAAGCATGGCCGTGGTGACCTCGAAGAACCTCTCCTGGCCGTGCGCCACCGACTTGACCGGGTACCGTGACACGGCGCGCCCGGCCTCCCACTCCCGCCTGAACTTTGAAAGCGTGGCGCTCTTCTCCTCGGGGTGCACGACCTCGTAGACGCTGGCGCCGATAATCTCGCTCATCTCGCGGCCGGTGAGCGTCATGCAGGCGGAGTTCGCGAACAGCACTATCCCGTCGGGGTTTGCGATGATGATCGCGTCCCGGGAGGACTCGACCAGGGTGCGGTACTTTTCCTCGGAGGCCTTGACCGCCTCCTCCGCCCTGGCCCTGTCGGTGACGTCATAGACAGCGACCAGGACGCAGGGGCGCCCACCGATGGTAACAGGGGTGTGCTGAAGCTGCATGATGGCATCGCTGCCGTCCCTGCGGAGGATGTGGGTGTCGTAGTCCTTTGGCACCGAAGGGTCTCCCGCCATGCGGCGCCCCAGGTACTCGAGCATCTTCTTCCTATCCTCACGGGGCGAGAGGTCGAAGAGGTCTGTCGCTTTCTTGAAGTGTTCGCGGTCGTAGCCAGTTATCTTCTCCGCGCTCCCGTTGACGTAGAGGACGTTCTCCCCGTCGTGTACGACCATGCCCACGCTGCTGTTCTCCATGATTGCCTTGTACCGCTCCTCGGACTCGCGCAGCTCAGCCACCAGTGAGGCGTTGTGTATCGCGATAGAGGCCTGCCTGGCGAAGCTCTCCATCAGGTCGACCTCGTGGGCGGTGAACTGCCGGTTGCGCGAGGTCATGGCGAGGTAGAGCGCCCCGATGAACTTCCCTTCCGTGGACAGCGGCACGTGAAGCGACGACTTTATCCCGTACTTACTGGAGACGTAGTCAGGCACCCGCGGGTCTTTTCGGGTATCGAATATCGCCACCGGCTTGAGCGTCCTGGCTACCTCGCCTCCCGCCTTGTGATCGGCAAGCGAGAGCTCGGTCAGCTCCACGCTCTGCAGGTCGGCCTCTCTCGTGTATCCCGCGGTGAGCTTCACGGTCCCGGTCTCGAGGTCGCCGAGGAACACCGCGCACAGGTCCGCTTCCAGGAGCTCCACGCTTTCGCGGGCCACTTCGTCCAGCGCCGCCGAGATCTCCAGGGTGCCGGTGAGATGCTGGCCGACCTTGAAGAGAGCCGTGGCCTCTCGCGCCCTCTTCTCGGCGCTCACCCGCAGGAAAGCGTTCTCGGCCCCGAGCTCCAGCGCCTCGGCACTGGCGCGCAGGACTTCCAGGCCCATGTCGTCGTCGTCCGGCTCGCCGTCGTACCCCAGCACCAGCAGGCCCAGCGGGTGCCCGCCCGGAAGCAGCGGGATGGCGACCATCCCCGAGAGCTTCTCCTCTTTTCGCGCGCGCTCGACCAGCGGGTGCATTCGCGCCCCGCCGGGAGCGACCTCGATCCTCTTGTTGTAGACGGCGGTCGCCGGGAAGATGCGCTCGGTCCCTGTTATGTACTCATCAGGGCCCGCTCCGGTGAAGCCCCTGGCGCCGACCAGGCGCGCCTCCGTTGCAGCTGACTCGAGCACGTAGGCCGCCCCCGAGCGATACGACGGCAGGGTCAGCAGCCTGTCCAGCGCTATCCCGAGCATCTCCTCGAAGTCGGTGGCCGCACCCACCCGCGCGAGTATCGTGTTGACGATCTCGAGTTCCTCGGCGCGCTTCTCGGCCTCTCTGCGGTGGGTGTACCTCTCGGTGACGTCCTGGCCCAGCGCGATCGCGCCGGCAGTCTCGCCCGCGGACACCACCAGCGGTGAGTAGGTCCACGAGATCATCCTCTCCTCGCCGGAGCTGGTGCGCACGGGTATCAGCGCGGGCTCCGGGCGCCGCGGCGAGTCGGGAGGCCTGGAGAAATAATCGCGAGCGTCCCTGAGAGAGTCGTGTGGGATGAGCAGCTTGATGCCGCCGGCTATCATTATCTCTCTCTCGGTGTATCCGGTGGTCGTCTCGGCGGCCCTGTTGACGAACTCGAGCTCGCCTTTCTGGTCAAAGCCGAGCACGACCGAGTTCACCGAATCGAGCAGGGCCCTGGAGAGCTCTTTCTCTTTGAGCACTTCCTTCTGCAGCGTCCGGGTCTCTTGGACGTCGGTGCTGACCAGCGCCACCATACCGTTGCGGGGATCGAGGCCCTGGGTGAACAGGTAGAGGTTCTCGTGGGTCCGCCAGCCGGCGGAGGTATACATGCGCGTCTCACGCTTGAGCCAGCGGCGCGATTCGAGCACTTCTTCGACCGGGCAATCCTCGCAAGCCTCCCGCGACTGGCGGAGAGCGCGGAAGCAGTCCTGCCCCACTCCGTCGCCCCAGAACACGCGGGCCGCGCTGTTCATGTGAAGGATCTTGAGCTCGGTGGAAATCACTACGACAGCGGTCCCGACAGCGTCGAGGAAGTCTGTAAAGACGCCGAAATCTGGTGGCGCCGGTCCCTCTTTGCGTTTCTTAGGCTCGAACATCAGCGCCCTCGAGGGTCAGAGTCCCCGGGCGTCCCACCCGGGGGACGCGTCAGGATTCTTCTTCCGCGTCGTACTCTTCATCGTCGCCGTTCTCGTCTCCGCCGTTCTCGTCTCCGGCGACCACCAGGGCGACAGCGCTCACCTCGTCGTTCTTCTGGACCTTCATGACCTTGACGCCCTGTGTCGCGCGGCCGGTCCTGGGGATCCCGTTGATCGGGACCCGGATCACGATGCCCTCCTGCGAGACGACGAAGAGCTCCTGGTTGTCACGGACCGTCCTGGCCCCGGACAGCACACCCTTGGTCTCGGTGAGCTTGATCGTCCGGACGCCCTTGCCGCCCCTCTTGTGCGTGGGGTACAGCCGCGCGGACGTCCGCTTGCCGTAGCCGTTCGACGTGATGACGAAGACGTCCGAACCCTCCTGGGGGACCTCCATCGTGAGGACGTTGTCGTCCTTGTTGAGGTTGATGCCCTTTACTCCCGCCGCGGTCCTCCCCATCGGACGGCAGTCCTTCTCGTTGAACTTGATGGCCTGGCCCTGCTCGGTGATGAGGAGGAGTTCTTCGCTCCCGTTGGTCAGCCGGGCCCGTATCATCTCGTCGCCCGGGAACAGCCTGAGCGCTATTATCCCATCTTTGCGGGCTGAATCATATGAATCAAATCGTGTTTTCTTGACGATGCCTTTCCTGGTCCCGGTCACCAGGAACACGTCGGGGCTGAAGTCCTTGGTGGCGATGACCTCCACTATCTTCTCGCCGCCCTCCAGCGGGAGCAGGTTGACCATCGCCTTGCCTTTGCTGACCCGGCTGCCCGTAGGGAGCTCGTGCACCTTGAGCCTGTACACCTTGCCCCTGTTGGAGAAGAACAGGACGAAGTGGTGCGTGGTGCTGATGAAAAGGTGCTCGACGAAGTCGCCTTCCTTGAGGTCCATCCCCGTGACGCCCCTGCCGCCGCGCTTCTGCTTGCGGAAGGTCGTGACCGGCATGCGCTTGGCGTACCCNNGGGCCGACTATCTCGCTGCGCCGCTCGTCCGAGTACTTGTCCCGCATCTCGGAGAGCTCGTCCTTGATGATGAGGAGGACCTTCTCCGGGTCCGCCAGTATCTCCTGATATTCCTTTATCTTGCCGCGCAGCTCCTTGAGCTCGTCCTTGACCTTCTGCCGCTCGAGACCCGTCAGCCTCTGCAGCCTCATGTCCAGTATCGCCTGCGCCTGCTCCTCGGAGAGCTTGAACTTCTGCATCAGCCCGGCGCGCGCCTCGTCAACGGTCTTGGACGCCCTGATCAGCGCGATGGTCTCGTCCAGGTGGTCGAGCGCGATCAGCAGTCCCTCGAGAATGTGCGCCCTCTCCTCGGCCTTTCGCAGGTCGAACGTCGTCCGGCGCACGATAACCTCGCGCCGGTGCTCCACCTGCTTCTTGATCAGCTGCTTGATCGGGAGGGTGCGAGGAACCCCGTCCACCAGCGCCAGCATGATGATGCCGAAGGAGTTCTGCATCTGGGTGTGCTTGTAGANNCTTGTAGAGCTGGTTGAGCACGACGTCCGGGTCGGTCTCTCTCTTCAGCTCGACCACCAGCCTCATCCCGCTGCGGTCCGACTCGTCGCGCAGGTCGCTGATGCCGGCCAGCGTCTTGGCCTTGACCAGCTCCGCAATCTTCTCGGTGAGCTTGGACTTGTTTACCTGGTAAGGCAGCTCGGTGACGACGATGCGCTGCCGGCCACCCTTGACCTCCTCGTAATGAGCCCTGGCCCTCACCTGGATGATCCCGCGACCGGTGCTGTAGGCCTGGACTATCCCCTCGCGCCCCATGATCAACCCGCCGGTCGGGAAGTCGGGCCCCTTGATGTGGCTCATCATCTCGTCGAGCGCGATGTCGGGGTTGTCGATCAGGGCGATCGTCGCGTCTACGACCTCGCCCAGGTTGTGCGGAGGGACGTTGGTAGCCATGCCGACGGCTATCCCGCTCGAGCCGTTCACCAGCAGGTTGGGGAACCTGCCGGGCAGCACCACGGGCTCCTGCATCGATCCGTCGTAGTTGTCTACGAAATCGACCGTCTCTTTCTTGATGTCGTCCAGCAGCTCCAGGGAGACCTGCGCCAGTCGGGCCTCGGTGTATCTCATCGCCGCGGCGCTGTCGCCGTCGACGGAGCCGAAGTTGCCGTGCCCGTCGATGAGCTCATAGCGGTAGGAGAAGTCCTGGGCCATCCTCACCAGAGTGTCGTAGATCGCGGCGTCGCCGTGGGGGTGGTAGCGCCCCATCACGTCACCGACGACGCGGGCGCACTTCCTGTGCGGCTGGTTAGGCGCCAGGCCGGACTCCGACATGCTGTACAGGATGCGGCGGTGGACAGGCTTGAGCCCGTCCCTCACGTCGGGCAGCGCCCTCTCGATGATCACGCTCATCGCGTACTCGAGGAACGACCGTTGCATCTCGTCCTCGAGCTCTACAGGCTCCACCCGTCCGCCGGCAAGGTCGATCATTTCTTTCTTTTCCTTTCAGGGGGGGGCAAGTGCCCTTCTCAAATGTCCAGGAACCTGACGTCGGAGGCGTGCTCCTGGATGAAGGTGCGCCGCGCCTCGACGTCGCTTCCCATCAGCGTGTTGAATATCATGTCCGCCCCGAAGGCGTCCTCGATCCCCACCTGCAGCAGGTTGCGCCGCTGCGGGTCCATAGTCGTCTCCCACAGCTGCTCGGGGTTCATCTCCCCCAGGCCTTTGAAGCGCTGCACCTGTGCTTTCTTGCCGTTGTTCTCCTTGATGACCCGCTCCATCTCGGCGTCGTCGTAGGCGTAGAAGTGCTTCCTGGCGATGGTGAGCCGGTAGAGCGGGGGCTGGGCCACATAGATGTAGCCTTCCTCGATCAACTCCGGCATGTAGCGATAGAAGAACGTCAACAGCAGGGTGCGGATATGCGCTCCGTCGACGTCGGCGTCAGTCATGATGATGGCCCGGTGGTAGCGCGCCTTGGACAGATCGAACTCGTCGCGCACGTTGGTGCCGAGCGCGGTGATGATCGCCTGTA
Source organism: Actinomycetota bacterium (assembly GCA_003157385.1). Taxonomy (GTDB): domain Bacteria; phylum Actinomycetota; class Geothermincolia; order Fen-727; family Anoxymicrobiaceae; genus FEN-680. Next base: position 21,143 of record PMJJ01000120.1, read on the forward strand.
TCTCCAGCGAAGAGAAGACCCTGCTGGGGCCCGCCTTCTCGACGTTCAGTATCTTCCCTCTCAGCGGGAGAATGGCCTGGAAGCTGCGGTCCCTGGCCTGCTTCGCCGACCCGCCGGCGCTGTCTCCCTCGACCAGGTAGATCTCGCAGAGGGAAGGGTCCTTGATCGAGCAGTCGGCCAGCTTGCCCGGCAGGGTGCTGCTCTCCAGGATGCTCTGGCGCCGCACCAGCTCTCGCGCCTGCCTCGCGGCGGACCTGGCCCTGCTGGCGGTCAGCGACTTGGTCACCACGTTCTTGGCGTCCGTGGGGTTCTCCTCCAGGAATTCGGCCAGCTTGGCGTTGACCGTCGACTCTACGAAGCCCTTGATGTCGGGGTTGCCGAGCTTGGTCTTGGTCTGNNGGTCTGGCCCTCGAACTGCGGTTCCTCCATCTTCACGCTCACCACGGCGGTCAGGCCCTCGCGCACGTCCTCTCCGGACAGGCTGGCGTCCTTCTCCTTTATCAGGCCGCGCGTCCTGGCGTAATCGTTGATGGTGCGCGTGAGCGCCGCCTTGAACCCGACCAGATGCGAGCCGCCCTCGTGGGTGTTGATGTTGTTGGTGAAAGTGAAGATGTTGTCGATGAATCCGTTGTTGTACTGCATTGCCACCTCGACCTCGGCGTCCTCGCGCGCGCCCTTCATGTAGGTGACCCTTTTCTGGATGGTCTCCTTGGTGGAGTTCATGAACAAGACGAAGTCTATGACGCCGCCGTTGTACTTGTAGACGTCCTGCCTGGTCTCCTCGGTCCTCCTGTCATAGAGGCCGATCTCGAGACCCGCGTTGAGGTAGGCGACCTCTCTCAGCCGCTGGCTGATGGTCTCGTACTTGAAGTCCAGCTCCTCAAAGATCTTGTGGTCGGGCCTGAACTTTATTGTGGTGCCCGTCTTACTGGTGGCCTCGACCCGCTCCAGCTTGCTGGTAGGCTTGCCGCGCGCGTAGTCCTGGGAGTACCTGCCTCCGTCGTTGCATACCTCGACGTTCAACCACTCGGACAGGGCGTTGACCACCGAGAGGCCGACCCCGTGGAGCCCGCCGGCCACCTTGTACCCGCCGCCGCCGAACTTCCCGCCGGCGTGCAGCATCGTGAGCACCACTTCGACCGCGGACTTCTTGAAGCGCGACATCTCCCCGACCGGGATGCCCCTGCCGTCGTCCACGACGGTGACCGAGGCGTCAGGCTCGAGTGTCACGGAGATGTGCGTGCAGTAGCCCGCCATCGCCTCGTCGATGCTGTTGTCGACTACCTCGTAGATCAGGTGGTGCAGGCCGCGCGAGCCGGTCGATCCGACGTACATGCCGGGCCGCTTTCGCACCGCTTCCAGCCCGTCCAGGACGGTGATGCTTTTCGCGTCGTAGGCTTCTTCCAGGTCTTTTTCTTCCAAGCTATTTCCACCTCTTTAAAGCAAAGCAACTAAACGTTGAGGGTGTGTGAGATTTTGCTGCCCGCCGGCTGACGATTCTCGGACGGATCTCATGTATGGATTATACCATTTCGCGGTACACTTTTCCGCAGTTTTTCGCGGGATTTCGGCCCCTTTATCGGTCTGCCGGCTTGTCTTGCTTTTCGGGCTTCAGCGCCCTCACCAGCTTGGTGAGCGCCAGCCTCATCTCCGTGTCCTCAAGGGCCATGATATCGTCGCCTATCTTGCCCTCGATCCGCCCCTGCTCCTCGTCGGCAGCGGTGGCGCTCGGGCCTCGCGCCACCAGCGTATCTGAGCGCCTTCCCCGCGACTGTACCTTTATCTTCTTTACAGCTCCCTGCCCCGCGACCGCGACGATCCTCCTCATCAACCGCTCGCTCTCGACAGAAAGCTCCGCGGCCCACGCCGGGCTGTCCGCCGCCACGTTCAGGACGCCCCTTGCGAGCCTGGTCGGCCTGCTGTGCAGCGCCATCCTCTCGCCGGCCAGGTGGGTCCAGTTGACCACAAGAAGGTCGAGGGTGTGCCTTCCCCGCTTCTGTCCGTGCACCTTCCGGCTGGAGATTATGCTCCCTATGGCCTCAGGACCGCTCAACCGTCACCTTTCCGCTGTCCACCACGAAGATCGTGTCCCCGGCTCCCGCCAGAGAGCCCGGGAGCTCTGTCGTCGTTATTATCGCCTGGCTCTCGGTTCCCACCTGCGCCAGGACGCGGGCCCTCCTCTTTTCGTCCAGCTCGGAGAGGACATCGTCCAGCAGCAGGATGGGCATCTTCCCGGTCTGCTCGTTCAGGTATCTCTTCTGCGCCACCCTCAAGCAGAAGGCGATCGTCCTCTGCTCGCCCTGGGATGCCGCGAACCTTGCTCTCCTGCCTCCCAGTTCTATCTCAACATCGTCCCTGTGCGGGCCTACCAGTGTGGTCCTCGCCCTCTTCTCTTCGGCGCTCGACCCCTGCAGGGCTTCCATCAGCGCGCGGGATACTTCCTCCTCGTTTCCTTGCGCAGCCGCTTTCGCCAGGTAGCCGGCCTTGAGCTCTTGTTCCTCGCCCGCGATGTCCCTGTATGCTTCTCTCAAGATCGGCGCCATGCCTTCAAGCATCCTGGCTCGCTGCACCATGATCGCCGCTCCCGCTTCCACCAGGGCCTCGGTCCATGGCGACATCGCCTGCTGGAGACCCGCTCCCTGCTCCTCCCACCTCTTGAGCAGGGCGTTTCTCTGCCTGAGCACGTGCCGGTACTGGTTGAGCACACTGGCCGGCACCGGCCCCAGCTCCTCCATCGTCTCGTCGAGGAGTTCCCTGCGCCTGCCGGGGTCTCCCTTCACGATGTACAGGTCCTCCGGCGAGAAGAGGACGCACTTGAGGACTCCCCTGGCTTTGGCCGCGCTCGAGAACTTCTGGCCGTTGAGCTCGACGCTCCTCCCCTTTTCCCCGAACTCCACCTTGAGGGCGAGTTGCTCCCCGCCCTGGATGACCGTTCCCCTCACCGACGACCTCTCCTCGCCGTCTTTGAGCAGCTCTCTCAACCTCGGGGCGCGATTCGATCTCAAGTGGGATAGGAAATAAATGGATTCGAGAAGGTTGCTCTTTCCCTGGGCGTTTCTTCCGGTGATTACGTTGCGGCCTTCGGAGAAAGTTATCTCCTGCCTCTCATAGTTTCTGAAGTTCTCGAGAAGGAGACTCTTTATTATCAAATCTTCTCGCCGCGCGCCTCGCCGCGGTCGAAGCCGTTTGCCTCGGCGGCTCTACCTCAACCTCACCGGCATGACGATGTAGTTGTACCTGTCGCTTTCCTCTGTCCTGATCAGAGCCGGCTTGAGCGGGTCGTCCAGCCTCATCTGGATCTTCTCGCTGGACACGCCCATCAGGCCGTCTATCAGGTAGGTCCCGTTGAAGCCGATCTCCATCTCTTCGCCGGTGACTTCCGCGGGCACCTCTTCGCTGGAGTCGCCGACCTCGGGAGTCTCTGTGGCTATTCGCAGGTGGTCGTTGTAGATGCCGACTTTCATGTTGTGCCCGAAGATGAGCGCCCTCTTCACGGCGGCTATGAGCTCGTTTTTATCTATCTTGGCGTCGGTCTTCTCGCCCTTGGGAATGAGCTGCTTATAGTTGGGGAACTGACCCTCGATGAGCCTGCTGGACACCACCAGGTCTCCTATCCTGAACAGCACCTGTTTGTCCTGCATCTTCATCTCCACGTCGGCGTCACTGGCACCGGCGAGCCTGGCGACCTCGTTCATGGTCTTTGTCGGGATGATCGAGTCTTCCCAGTCCGCGACGGCTCCCTGTGCTTCAATCTCTTTCCATGAAAGCCTGTAGCTGTCGGTGGACACGAACTTCAGGCTCGCGTCGCCGACGTTCTTTTCCACCAGCGTACCGGTGAGCACCGGCCTCTTCTCATCGGGCGAAGATGCTTTCGCGGTCTGGTTGACCGCAAGCATGAACTCACCACCGGGTATCTTGAGGACGGCTTCACCTTCCCACACCGGTATCTGGGGGAAGTCCTCCGGCATCATCTCTCTTATGCGGTACTCGCCGGTGGATGACTTTATCTTCATGAACTTCTCGCCGGTCTCGACCTGTACGGCCCCGGACGGCAGGTTCTTGATGATGTCTCCAATGAGCCTCCCCGATACCACGGTCGAGCCGCTCTCGGAGATTTCAGCGTCCATTTCTGCCCTGATGCTCATCTCAAGATCGGTGCTGCTCACTGTGACACGGCCTCCCTCGGCCGTGATAAACAGACCTGAGAGGATCGGCATGGTCACTCGGTTGGAGACGCCTCTCAGGGCAGTCTGCACCAGGTTGTTCAGCTTGTCTTTCTCACAGGAAACTATCATGCGTCCATCCCCCCATGCTGCTGCCTCGATTCACAGGTCAAGATTATATATCAGAAATACGACAGCTTTTTCACAGCCGTGCAACTTCTTTCTTTCTGTTGTAAATATATTTATAAGAGTAGTAGTAGTAGTAACTGTGGAAAGGTTGAGAACCACTACAATTTCCTTTCATCAAGCGGAAAACAGGCATTCTTGCCTGTGGGAATCCCTGTGGAGAAGCTCGAGGCTGTCAACAATGCGGACCTGCCCCGCGGCTGGGGGCCCTGTCCCTGGGGACAACCTGTTGGAAACATCGCGCAAAATGTGGGGTTACCAACACCATTTCAACCGGGTAACCAACAAAAGTGGAAAAGGCCATCCTAGATTGACTTGTTGATCGTGTTCGTAAGCTCGGTGACTTCCTGGAAGATGTCCCTTTTGGTCTTGATGTTGAACTCGATCTTCTTGCAGGAGTGGATGACCGTGGTGTGGTCTCTGCTGCCGAACTGGCCACCGATCGTTATCAGGGTGGCGTCGGTCATCTCACGGCACAGGTACATCGCGACCTGCCTGGCGTGGACCAGAGGGCGCGAGCGGCTCTTGCCTACGAGATCGTCCATCGCGATGTTGTAGTAGTTGGCGACCAGCGTCTGGATGACGTCGATGCTGGGGGTCCTCGACTGGTGAGGCTCGGCGACCTGGTCCTTGAGCACGTCCTGCACCATCTCCAGGTCGATCTTGGTCCCGTAGAGTCGGGCGGACGCGACGACCCGGTTCAGCAGCCCTTCCAGCGACCGGATGTTGTCCTTGACCTTGGAAGCGATGTAGATGAGCGCATCGTCGGGGATCTGTACATTCTCCGCGCGCGCTTTCACGTAAAGGATCGCCAGTCGCGTCTCCAGGTCCGGCGGCGTGATGTCGATGGTCAGACCCCCCTCGAACCGCGACCTGATGCGATCCGTGAGTTGTGGGATCTCGCTGGGTGGCCTGTCGCTCGAGAGAACGATGTGGCTGCTCGACTGATGCAGCAGGTTGAAGATGTCGAAGAACTTGCCCTGTGTGGCGTCGGTCCCGCTCAGCGCCTGGATGTCGTCGAAGAGAACGATTTTGTTGTTGATGTATTTCTGGTCGAAAGTGGCCTTATCGCGCTTGAGGGTGATGGTCGCAATGAACTCGTCGATGAAAGTCGAGGTCTGGACGTACCTGATCTTGATGTTCGGCGTCATCTTCTCGGCGTAGTCCTTTATCGCGTACAGGAGGTGGGTCTTGCCCAGCCCCGTGCCGCCGTAGATAAACAGCGGGTTGTACTTGTCGCCCGGAATCTCGGCAACCATCAGGGCTGCGTGGTACGCGAACTTGTTGGAGTCGCCGACCACGAAGTTGTCGAACGTGTATTTCTTGGGCAGTGCCTCCTCCGGCATGAGGCGCCGCGAAGCACTCTGCATCTCTTCGCGTCCAGTGGCCCTCTCGGCGACGGACTCGACCATCTCCGACGGCGATGAGATTGTCAGGACGATGGAGATCGGCCGTCCGATCGCTCCGGTGGCCGCGCCGGACAGGACATCGATGTACTTGGAGGAGATGATGTCCTTGGCGAACGCGTTGGGGGCTCCAAGGGTGAAGTTCCCTTCCTCGAGAGAGAGGGGCTTCAACGCGGAGATCATCGACGAGAACATGTGCTCCGGGACCTGGCCGTCGATGCGAGCGAGTGTTTCGGCCCAGGCCCTCTCCACCCCCGCCAGTTCCTCGAGCACTACATTCTGTTTCACTGCAGGTTGCCCCCCTTGACCTGCGCCGCAAGCAATAAGCGCAATAAATACAGATGCGCGCCCGTACCCACCAACACCGGCACTTCAACATGTTTTCCACAAGTCTGTGGATAACGGTAGCCGCAAATCGGAGCCGAACGGCGTGAACCGCCGCATCGGCTGCGATATCAACAAAACCGGGTGGTTTATCAACCATCTTTTCCACAATTGTGGAAAAGGCCCCAGATGTACAAAAGGCCCAGGTCACTGACCTGGGTCCTGCGCGCAGGATTATAACAAGGCCCTGCGGAGCAACGCAATACGTTTTCAGGACCAAACTGATAAATCTTGTGAATAACCCCGATAAGGTGTTCAACCCGCCCGAGTTCAGCAGGCATTGTGACCCACTGTTCAGTGCCTCGGCCCGATCCCCCGGGTCCTGATGTTGCTCCGGCGGTGCGGCCTCTTCAGAGCAGCAGCGGGTCTCCAGGCTAGTGTTGAAAAGAGCTGGCTGTGCGCCCAGGACCCTAATAATAGGCGAGCGCCAGCTGATGGTTTGCAGCGCCGCGCGCCACGCCTGAGGCGAACCGCGGGTCAGTAACAGCCGGGAATTTGCCTTGAGAAAGCCCTCCGAGGCTTTTCCCGGCGCACTCCGGACAAGTCACTCGGCGCGTTGTCTTCTTTGACAACGGGGGGCAGTCCAGTATAATTTAGCCTGCTCCTGTCGCCGGTGCTGTAATCCTAGAGGAAAGCCCAGTGAAGAGAACTTATCAGCCAAAGGTCAGAAAAAGAAAAAGAGAACACGGCTTCCGCAAGAGGATGAGCACGAAGTCCGGCCGTAAGATCCTGAAACGCCGAAGGGATAAGGGGAGGTCCCGGCTGACCGTTTGAGCCGGGTCGCTCATGACAGGGATATCAGGCCCCGGGTTCCGGTGGATAACAGCTCCACGGGAGATGATGTGCATACGGAAGTCGGGAGCGCTCCACCGCGGCAAATACCTCTTCATCTGGGTGCTGGACGGTGTAGCCGGCGAAGAACTCCCAGCGGTGGCAGTGGTAACCGGAAGGGGCTTCCGGAGCGCCGTGAAGCGAAATCTGGCCAGGAGGCGCACCCGTGGGGTCGTTCTGGAGGCCAGAGAGCTTTTGGAACCGCGACGGAGCTACCTGATCGAGGGCCGGCCGGGGGCAGAAGAAGCAGATTACCAGTTTTTGGTAGCCGAGATAGAGAAAGCATTGACCAGGACCGGGGATTGAGACAGCAAGAAAAGTCGGAGATATGGCGCAGGATAGCGCTTTTTCCCGTTTTCGCTTACCGGAAGCTTGTTTCCCCTTGGTTCAGGCCCAGGTGCATCTACTACCCGTCTTGCTCTGAGTATTTTGAGCAGGCCGTCTTGAAGTATGGTGTGTTCAAGGGCTCGGCAAAGGGGTTTTATCGGATAATGAGGTGTCACCCGTTCGCTGAAGGCGGGTACGACCCCCCCTAGATCGGTTTGGTGGTTATGCATTTTCTAGCCTTCACTATCCCGGGGCTTTCCCCGATCAGCGCGTTCTTTGCCAAGGTGCTGGAGTTTTTCAACCGGTTCACCGGTAGCTTTGGCTGGAACGTGATCCTGCTTACTATTGCCTTCCGCGTAGTTGTCCTGCCGCTTTCCTTTAAGCAGACCAAGTCAATGATCGCCATGCAGCGGCTCCAGCCCCAGCTCAAGGAAATCCAGAAGAAGTTCAAGGACGACCGCGAGAAGATGGGCCAGGAGATGATGAAGCTCTACAAGGAGAACAAGGTCAGTCCGCTCGGCGGCTGCCTTCCCTTGATCCTCCAGCTGCCGATTCTCTTCGCATTGTTCGAGGTGCTGCGAAACGCGCCTAAATACATACACTATAAGACCAGTTTCAGCTTTATGGGCATCAGCAACCTCGTGGCCACAGGAAAGGTCCTTTGGACGGGCGGCAAAGTCTACATGCCCATTGTAATTGGGACTGGCCAGCACATGACCAAAGCCCTTGAGAAAGGGAAGCTCACGCCCGTACAAGGCCAGCAATACCTAGCCGTTATCGGGCTGATCCTTATTACGATCATAACGGGGTACGTGTCGTCCAAGATGATGACCAACGACCCTAAACAAGCCAAGATGATGGCAGTAATGCCATTGATATTCGGAGTATTCGCCTGGATACTTCCGGCCGGCGTAACCCTCTACATCATAGTAACCAACGTCTTGATGGCCATTCAGCAGTATATTCAGCTGGAGGCCGAAGGTTTCTACGACGAGAAGAGAAGCCTGCGCATGAAGACCGGCGAGCCGTTCAAGTGGTACGAGCGCTTGCGCTACAAGGGCTATGACTATGGATCGATAGTGCTGACCGCCGTCAGGATCAAGAGGCCACCGAAACCGGAGGAGCCCAAGCCGGGCGCCAAGCCTGCGGCAAAGAAAGCGACTTCAGGCCGATCAAAGGACGGCCAGGCCAAGCCGCCTGGCGGTAAATCGTCAAAGCCACCGGGCGGCAAGTCGCCCACCGGCGGCACAAAGAAGCTACCCCCGAAACCGGGCGCAAAGCCGCCCGCTGGGAAGAAGCCTGCTCAAAAGCCTAAGACAAAACCAGCCGATACAGAGGCAGGCAAGCCGGCCGAGGACCAGAAGGCCGCCGATTTGGAGCCGGAGAACATCTCTGAGGACACACAGGACGACCGTTCCGAGGCCGTTCCAGCCAGGAGCCCTGCTCAGAAGACAGGAAAGGCAAAGCAGTACCCGGCAAAGAAGAAGAGCTCGCGTAAGAAATAGCCATCGATGACTTGCAAGTGAGGTCCAGGAATGAAGGAAAAGTCTTGGGAGTACACGGGGCGCTCTGTGGAAGAGGCCACCCAGATAGCACTGGAAGAGCTCGGGCTGGAGCAGGATGATATCCATGTCGAGATCCTCGAGGAGCCACAGAAAGGATTCCTGGGTCTTGGAGGCAAGGAAGCTCGCATCCGGGTCGAGTTGATAGGAGAGTGGGAAGTACTGGGCCAGAAGAAGGAAGTTGTAGCTGCCGCTGAAGAGGGTGCTCCTGTCACAATAGCCGAGGATCGCCCCCGGATTGATACCAGGGTAAAGCGCCCGGTGGAGGAAGAGGAAGAAGAAGAAGAGGAGTACATTCCTACTGAAAGCACCGAAAAGCCCGTCAAAATGGTCAATGACATCCTTGGGATGATAGGTGTCGAGGCCATGGTAGAGGGACGGGAGAGGGAAGACTCAGTCGTGGTCGACGTCTGGGGCGACGATGTTGCGATCATGATAGGCAAAGGTGGGGCGACCCTGGACGCACTGCAGTACCTGGTGAATATCAGTTGCAGAAGGACAGGCGAAGTCTCTAAGAAGATCATCGTAGATATTGAAGGATACCGCAAGCGCCGCAAGGCAAAGCTCGAGAAACATGCCGAGCAGACTGCGCATGACGTAATAGCACGTGAAAAAAGCATCGAAATGATGCCTATGTCGGCTTCCGAGCGCAAAATAGTTCATATGAAACTGCGTCAGGTCGATGGTGTCTGGACCGAGAGCACCGGCGATGAGCCGAACCGCCGAGTAGTAGTAAATCCGGAAAACCCACGTTCCACGTGAAACATGCTCGAAAAAAGAGCAAGCAGCAAGGCCCCCTTGCTAGTCTCTGGACGTATGCACCCGTTTGCGTAAAACAGTCCCAATCCTCGCGCACCAATGCGTTCGTGATTTATGAATATGGTCCCAAGGCACCGTCTTTGTAGCGTGGTTTTTGATTTGAGACCGGGCGCCAAATCTATTCAGGTGATGGGCACCTGGCAAAACACATCCGGGCGACTCTGAAAAATCCTTAAACGTAAAGTCAAAGTTTGGGATTTAGCCAAAGTAAACATTGATGTGGAAAACGTGTGGATTCAGCCGAATGTGGTATCCGGGGCTACAGGGCGCGAAGGCACCAGGGATGCCGCATGTGCGCAGAAAGCAGCACGGATTGAAGAATAGAGCGTCAGGCGTCTCTTCCCTTATCCACAGGCAAATGTGGAAATTGCGAATCATTGAGGGTCTAGGGAGAATGTCGTAGAGAGCGCACGGTCTCTTGCGAGGCAAAACCGATCAGGGATCAGGGTGGTTGGCCTGCTGGAGCAGCGAAGATGCGGAGTTGAGGCAGCGGGCCACCAGAGGCTATCAGGAAGTACTTCGTTGGAAGAGCGGCCATAGCTTGGGGGCAGACTGTGGATAATAGCAGGGGCAGAAGCCCCGAGAACCAATTGTTGTCTGAAAGAAGGGGGTTTAATCGGTGGAGACGGTCGTTATCCACAGGAATGTTGATAAGGTTGCTCGGACTGTTGAAAAGTACGGACAGGTATGGTTCCACGTGAAACAATGCAGGAAGGGATCCCGCGGGACATGTGAGCAATGGCAGGGGCCATCGCGGAAGAAGGATTTCGTGCCATGTACCCGGCTTTGCGACTCAGTGGCTCATGGGAGGAGGCAGGTGGGAGATGCCTGCCAGGAGGAGGAAGACATCAGGGACTGGGAATCCCGGAGGCGTGGGTTGGGGAGAGGTGGACCTCGAGGAAACCTTTTCCACAGGAAAGTGTTGGCGACCGGGGAATCGCGCAATAGAATAGCCGGGGGACTGCCGAACGCTTGGCCGGAGAGCAGGGCACTAAAGTGGGAGTACCAAAAACTGCCAATTATATGGAAACTGTGAATAATGGGTCGAGTCCGAAGCCGAAAGGACGGGTGAAGTGCGCGAGATAGGGGCACCGGGAGCACCGCGGCGTACCGAAGAGATCCTGGAATACTACGGCGTGCCGGCGCAAATAGACGCCACGAAGAGCCTGAACGAGTATTTCCTTCTGCTGGAGAAGAACCGCAAATGGGCGAAGCTTACGTCCAGCGGGTTCAAGGTCGAAAGCGAGAAAGCGCTTGCCGATTCACTTGCGGTGGGGAAATCGATTGGCTTTGGCAGGGAGAAGAGTGTGGCTGACCTGGGGGCTGGGGGCGGACTGCTCGGCCTGGTGCTGGCGATATGCTGCGAGGGGTGCGATGTCACGCTGGTGGAGTCCTCCTCGCGGAAAGCAGCGTTTCTCGCCGAAGCAACAGGCGCCCTGGGTGTGCGCAACGCCAGGGTCGTGAACGCAAGAGCCGAGAGCCTGGTGGGGGTCGAGCAATACGACGTTGTGGTGTCCAGAGCGGCAGGCAGGCTGCGCGTAATGGCCCCTCTGGCGCTGGGGCTTCTTCCCGGCACAGGCCTTTACGTGGCGCTCAAAGCCGTGGGAGTCGCAGGGGAGATCGCCGAAGCACTGCCGGAGATCGAGGCGGCGTCAGGACGCTTGATCTCAGCTGCCGCGGTGGACACCCCATCGTTTTTGAGCACGCAAACCCGCGCCTCGCTTGTCCTCATCGAGAAGTTGTAAGATACTGAGCGTTCACTCGAGAACGGGGAAATAAGTGTCGGACGAGCCGGAATCCTCCGCGAGCGCCAATCCAGGTGCGCGGATAATCGCGGTAACCAACCAGAAAGGCGGGGTCGGAAAGACGACGACCGCCATCAACTTGAGTGCATGCCTCGCCCAGTCGGGCAGGCGCGTTCTGCTGGTGGACATGGACCCGCAGGGGAACGCGACCAGCGGCGTAGGCATCGAGAAGGCCAAGATTACCGACTGTGTCTACGACGTGCTGCTGGCGGAGACGGATGCGGCCTCGGTCATCCTGCCCGGGCCGCTTGAGAACATGGACGTATTGCCTTCCACACTCGACCTGGCGGCGGCGGAGATAGAGCTGGCCGCCGAGCTCTCCAGAGAGAACCGGCTGCGGACCGGGCTGGCGCCGCTGGCTCCGTCATATGATTTCATCGTCATCGATTGCCCGCCGGCACTTGGTCTGCTCACGATCAACAGCCTTGCTGCCGCGGGAGAGACTTTGATACCGATCCAATGCGAGTTTTACGCGCTGGAGGGCCTGGTCTACCTGCTGCGCACTATCCAGCGGGTGAGGCTGCACGTGAACCGCGAGCTGGTGATCGCCGGGGTGCTCCTGACCATGTTCGACACACGCACGAACCTCTCCCGGGAGGTCGAGGCCGAGGTTCGCAGGGAGTACCCGCAGATGACTTTTTCGACAGTAATCCCGAGGACGGTGCGCCTTTCCGAGGCGCCGGGCTTCGGAAAACCGATAATCCTCTACGAGCCCTCGTCGAAAGGCGCCTGGGCTTACACGGAGCTTGCGAAGGAAGTGGTGCAAAGTGGCCAAGAGAGGGCTGGGGAAGGGCCTGGACGTGCTGATCTCCTCGGCGGCGGCGGCAGAGGGGAACAGGCTTGAGGACATCCCCGTAGGGGAGATCAAGCCGAACCCGAGGCAGCCTCGCAAGAAGTTCGACAGCGAGAGCATCGACGAGATGACCTCCTCGATTAAGACCTTCGGCGTCGTCCAGCCGATAATAGTCAGGCCCGTAGGGAACTCGTACGAGATAATCGCGGGGGAGAGGCGCTGGCGGGCGGCTCGGGAGGCCGGGCTCGAAACTATTCCAGCGGTCATCAGGCAGTCCACCGAGACCGACTCGCTCGAGGTGGCGCTCATCGAGAACCTCCACAGGTCGGACCTCAACGGTATCGAGGAGGCCTCCGCTTACCAGCAGCTGCTCGACGATTTCGCTATAACCCACGAGGAGCTGTCGAAGAGGGTCGGAAAGAGCCGGGCCACGATAACCAACACGCTTCGGCTGCTGCAGCTGCCGCCCCGCGTGCAGAAAGAGGTCATGGACGGCCGGATTACCACGGGGCATGCCAGGGCCCTGCTGGCATTCCAAGACCAGCCGACCAAGCAGGACACCATATGCTCGAGGGTGATCGCTGAAGGGCTGTCAGTTCGCCAGGTCGAGGAGCTTGCCGGCGATGGCAAGGACAAGATTCCTGTCCAGGTTGAGCACCGCGAGAAGATACCCCCACCCGAGGAGGCCCTCGAGATGTTCTCGAGGCTGCAGGAGATTCTGGAGGCGCGCGTGCGGGGCTCGCTGGGCAAGCGCAAGGGGCGGATCGTCATCGAGTTCAGGAATATGACCGACCTGAGGAGGATTTTCGAGGCGATAACAGGCGGAGAAGAGCCCGTGGTGGGTGAGCCTGAAGGAGAGGCCGAGCCTGAAGATTAGGTGGACGGTCAGCGAGAGGAGCGGCAGCCGTGCTGGCTGCCGCTTTTTGTTTCATGGCCTTCAGTCGGCTGGCAGGGCGAGTCTGACGAGGCGCTCGACCAGGTCGGCGAAGTGCATCCCGGCGGCCTCGGCCGCGAGTGGCAGCAGGCTGGTCTCGGTCATGCCGGGGCTGATGTTCAGCTCCAGCACCAGGGGTTGTCCGTCCCTGACGATCATGTCGACCCGCGACAGGTCTTTGCACCGCAGCAGCTTGTGGGCCTCCAGCGCGAGGCGCGATGCTTCGGCCGCAACGGAATTATCCAGCCGAGCGGGGATGAAGTACTCGGTCTTGCCAGGCGTGTAACGGGCGTCGAAGTCGAAGAACCCGGACTCCGGGACCACCTCCACGGCGGGAAGGGCCTCCGGCTCGCTGTCGCCTATGACGCTCACAGCGATCTCGGTGCCGGCCACGTGCTCCTCGAGCAGGACGCGATCGTCGTAACTCAGCGCTTCTATCAGCGCCCCGCCGAGGTCGTCGAGCTCCCTGACGATCTTCACGCCCAGGGCGCTGCCCTGCGCGGCGGGCTTCACCACCAGAGGCGAGCCGAGCTTCTCCCAGGCGGTCGGCAGAAGGTTGGAGGCGCCCATCTCCTCGAGCGTTGCCGACGATATCGTGAAGTACCGCGGCGTGGGGATGCCGTTAGCGATGAAGAGCTCCTTGGAGAGGACCTTGTTGAAGCCGATGATGCTGGGCAGCAGGCCCGGTCCTGTGTAAGGGATGTCGAGGATTTCCAGCAGCTCCTGGATCGTGCCGTCCTCGCCCCCCTTGCCGTGCAGCGCGATGTAGACGAGGTCCGGCTTCTCGGACATCAGGGTCGGGACGAGCGTCTCGTCCACGTCGAGCTCGAGCACGTCGTAGCCGCGCTCGGTGAGCGCGCGCGCGATCCTCTTGCCGGACTTCAAAGAGATGCTGCGCTCCAGCGAGCGCCCTCCCATCAGAACCGCTATCCTGGCCTTCATGCCATCTCCTCCCTTGCGCCCTGACTACCCTTTGTCCAGGCCCAACGAATGGTAGAGCTCTATCTCCTTGCGTATCACCTTGCCGAGGCGCTTGATGCCTTCGGCGATGAGTTCCTCGTCCGCGTAGCTGAAGTTCAGCCGCATCTGGTTCGCGCCAGTGCCGTCCGCGTAGAACGCCGTCCCCGGGACGTAGGCGACTTTCTGGTTTATCGCCAGCGGCAGCATCTTCTCGGTGTCGAGGAACTCGGGCAGCGTCACCCATATGAACAGTCCGCCCTCCGGCCTGGTCCAGCGCGAACCTTCCGGGAAGTTCTTCTCGAGCGCGCTCAACATGGCGTTGCGCCGTGAGAGGTACACACGCTTCAGCACGTCGAGGTTCTTCTCCCAGTAGCCCAGCCGGATGTACTCCTCCGCGAACATCTGGTTGAGGGTGGACGAGCAGAGGTCGGCGCCTTGCTTGAGCGTCGCCAGCCTGTCGATGATCGGCGGCGGCCCATAGGCCCAGCCGATGCGTATGCCCGGGGAGACGATCTTGGAGAGCGTCCCCAGATAGACCACGTGCCGCGAGCCCGACGACGCCATCGGGGGCACCGACTTCCCCTCGAACCGCAAGAGGCCGTAGGGGTTGTCCTCGATAATCAGCAGGTCGCGCTCCTCGGCGACCTCCAGCAGGCGCTCGCGCCTTTCTGGGGACATCGTCACGCCGGCGGGGTTGTGGAAGTTGGGCACGACGTAGACGAACTTGGGCGCCGGCCCACTCCATTCGTCGAGCACGCGCTCGAGGTCGGCCACCGGCAGGCCCTCGGTGTCGAGGTGTATGGTCCTCATGTGTGGTCCGGCCGGCCGGAACGCCGCAAGCGCGCCCAGATAAGTGGGACCCTCGATGATGATGTCATCTCCGCTGTCGATGAGGATGCGCGCCAGCAGGTCCAGCGCCTGCTGGCTGCCGGTCGTGACCAGCACGTGCTCCGGGTCGGCGTCGATGCCCTCCTGGCCCATGATGACTGCAAGCTCGCGCTTGAGCTCGTCGCGGCCCTCGGTCTCGCCGTACTGGAACGCCTCGGCCATGCCCTTTTCCATCACGGAGCGCATGACGTCGTTGATGTCCTCGGGAGGGAGCGCGCCGGTGAAGGGGAGACCGCCGCCGAAAGAGATGACGTCCTCTCTTCCGATGACGCTCATGAGCTCGCGCACGGCCGAAGATCTCATCAGAGAGCTTGCCTCTGAGTAAAGCTTTGTATAGGGGTCGAAGATTATCTCGGGTGACACGGTCGCTCTCCTGGCCGCCAGGCTCCCTCGGGGATTTCAGTTGAAAGTAACGCAGGCCTCAGGGTATGTCAAACTCGCGCGGCAAAGGCTCAGGCAAGATACTCCGTGACGAGCCGCACGGCTTGAGCCGCGTCCTTGCCCCAGGCGTCCGCGCCGGCGAACTCGACGACAGACTGGTTGACCGGGCCACCGCCGATTATCACCTTGACGTCGTCCCTGAGCCCGGCTTCGGCGAGGGCGGTTACCGTTTCCTTCATCGCGTCGAAAGCGGGGGTGAGCAGACCCGATAGCGCCAGGACCTTGGCGCCCGAGGACCTGGTCTCCTCGACGAACACCGCGGCGGGGACGTCCACCCCCAGGTCGAGCACCTCGAAGCCGTCGCAACGCAACAGCGTCGCTACGATGTTCTTGCCGATGTCGTGGATGTCGCCTTTCACGGTCCCTATTACCAGGCGGCCGCGGGACTCGTCCGAAGATGCCGCGAGAAGCGGCTCGATGAGCGCCATCGCTTCCTTGAATATCTCGGCCGACATGATCAGCTCGGACAGGTAATACTCTTTGTCCTCGAAGCGCTTGCCGACGACCGACATGCCCTGCCGTAGCTGCTCGACCAGCGCGATCGGCTCGACGCCCTGCTCGAGGGAACGGCTCACGCCTTGGAGGACCTCGTTCTCCTCGAGTTCGATCAGCGAATTGGAAATACTGTCCTGCATCCTGCCCGCCTCCCGGTGCAAACTCTGATGGTGAAAATGTATCGGATTGGGCTTGATTAGTCGAGCAAAGCGCCGGTGGCTCCCGCGGCCTTTGTTCAAAAGGGGTTTGAATATGAAATATAATCTAAAGCCGGATGTTCACGGGAGCGGAGGAGCGTTTGTTCAACGAAGATCAGGGATTCATTCTGCTGAAGAGACGGATTTTCGTCGACCGCGGCCTCGATTGCGAGCAGTACAAGGAGAATTACCTCAAGAGGCGCATCGCGGTCCGCATCAGGGCCACCGGCGCGCGCGATTACCTCGACTACCTGCGCTTGCTGCGCACGGACCCCGACGAGTACACCAGGCTCATGAACGAGCTCACCATAAACGTGACCCAGTTCTTCCGCGACCCCGACGTCTACCTCAAGTTGCGCGAGAACGTCCTCCCCGACCTTGTCGAATCGAAGAAGCGCATGAGCTCCCGGAGCCTGAGGATATGGAGCGCGGGGTGCGCGAGCGGCGAGGAGCCGTACTCGATCGCCATAATGGTGGAGCAGGTCCTTGGCGGCGAGATGTCGCGCTGGAACGTGCGGGTGCTCGGCTCGGACTTCGACGAGAGGAGCCTGGCGGTCGCCAAAACCGGCGTGTACCAGAACCTGGAGATGCTGCCGGGAGTTGAGGCGGAGCGATACTTCGACCTGAGCCCGACTCCTGAGGGAAGCGAGTTCCGCCTCAAGGAAGAGATCAAGCGCAGGGTGCGGTTCGAGAAGATGAATCTGCTGGCGTCCTCGGAGCCCAGGCACTTCGACCTGGTCCTCTGCCGCAACGTGCTCATCTATTTCGGACGCAAGGTGCAGACCAAGATCATCGAGGCGCTCACGCAGAGCATCGTGCGGGATGGCTACCTCGTGCTGGGCAAGTCGGAGACGCTGGGGGCGGAGGTCTCGACCAGGTTCAAGCCGGCTTTTCCCAGGGAGAGGATATACCAGGTGGCGATCGAGACGCGGGCCGGTGGGCGCGGCCGGCCGCAGGGCCCGCGAGATACCGGGGGCGAGGGTGGGTAACATCTTCAGCAGGGCATGGCGGGCCCTGACCGTCCCGACCTTCAAGATGAGGATCGGGCAGACTTTCGTGGTGGTGCTGGGCATCGTCACCGCGCTCATCGTGGTAGGCGTGATAGTGCTGGCGAGAAGCTCCGACGCGCGCGCGAAGGCGCAGAACTCGGCAACACTCGCGGGAGCGTCCGATTCGGCGGCCCAGGCGTCGCAGGCGTTTACGACCGCGGCTACGGAAGAGTCGTCGGGGAACACGGCGCAGGCGGCGGCGGCCGTCCAGGCGGGAAGGAAGAGCCTGCTGGATTCCAAGGCCGCCCTGGAGACCGTGAGCACCACGGGAGCCGCGTCCCTGGCTCAGCAGGCGGGCTCGCTCGCTGGAAGCATCAACGGGGTGCCGAGCCGCACCCAGATCGCGCAGGTCGGCGCGCTGTCGGCCAGTGCGCGGACACTGGCAGATTCCACGCTCAAGAGCGCTGTGAGCGAAGGACGCACCACCGTCTCCTTCGGCATCATCGCCTACATCGTCCTGTTGATCGTCACTTTCATAGCCGGGATGGTCACGATGACGGTCGCCTACCGGGGCCTCTCCGGCATCGTGAAGAAGGTGACCGCCGAGGTCCGTGAGATAGCGCACGGAAAGGGAGACCTGACCGCGACGGTCTCGGTTCCCACCAAGGACGTGATGGGAGACCTGGCCGACTCCATCAACGAGATGGTGGCGTCCCTGCGCGAATCCATGATCGAGATCAGGACCATCGCGATCGAGCTGTCCAACTCGGCGGATTCGCTGGCCGGCTCGATAGAGGGCATGTCCTCCTCTATCGAGGAGGTCACCGCAGCCGCCGAGCAGATCTCGACGGGCAGCGAGGACCAGGCGCGCAAGGTCGAGGACACCTCCATGGCCATGGCGGAGGTCAGCCGCGCCATCGAGGGCATCTCCGAGGAAGGCCAGGTCTCGGCGCGCCACAGCGAGCTGACGGCCGAGCTCGCGGAGGGTGGCGGGGAGGCGTCCATTGAAGCGTCTCGAGTGATGAGCGAGATCTACTCATCGGTCAAGCATTCCGAGGTCCTGGTCGAGGGCCTGGGGGAGAGATTTACCCAGATTGGGATTATAATCGACGTGATAACCGATATCGCCGACCAGACCAACCTGCTCGCCCTCAACGCAGCGATAGAAGCCGCCCGAGCGGGCGAGCACGGCAAGGGGTTCGCCGTAGTGGCCGGCGAGGTGCGGAAGCTGGCCGAGAACTCAAAGAGATCCGCGGAGCAGATCTCCCACCTCATCAGGGAGATCTCCTCGGAGACAGGCCGCGTCAGCGCGTCCATGACCGACAGCACCGGGCGCGTGGATACCGGGCGCGAAGTGGTTCATAAGACGGGGGAGGCCCTCGATGGCATCGTCGCCTCCTCGCACACGGCCGCCCGCGCGGCAAGCGAGATTTCAAGCACGATACAGAGCATAGCAGCCAACACGGACAGGGTATTCGGGGCGATAAACGACATCGCCGCGATCGCCGAGGAGACCGCGGCCAGCACACAACAGGTCGCGGCCACAATCAACGAGCAGAGGGTCTCGACGGAAGACGTCGCTCAGGAGTCTCTCGCCCTGGCCAGTCTGGCGTCGAAGCTGCACGAGTTGACTGAAGGCTTCAAGGTCTGAAGAGGCTAAAGCGAGGCAACCGCATGGGAGAGAGTGCATTGGAAGACGAGGAAGAGGTCAAGACGTCCGGACTGAAGCACTGGTGGGGCGATCTGACGATGACGCAGCGGTTCCTCCTGCGAACGGGCCTGCTGTCACTTCCGGCCGCCGCCGCCGCGGGCATAGTGTTCGTCGCCGTCCTGGTCAAGAACCCGACCGCGGGCACCTGGCTGGCGGGAGCTGGACTGGGCCTGGCGGCGGGTATCCTGGCCATGGGGTTCGCGGGCTACGCCGCGGTGCAAATGTACGTGAGTCCGCTCGAGAAGCTCGAGATCTTCTCCCGCAAACTGGTCACCCGTGATTTTTCAGAAGACGTTGAGATGGGCAAGCGCTCGGAGCTCAGGCCTATCTCCACGGCGGTGAACCAGATGCTCGATTCACTGCGCCTGATGGTCGACGAGATGCACGGCGTCTCCGAAGAGGTGGCGGGCTCGAGCAACCTGATGGCGTCGGTCGCCAAAGAGACGTCCGACGGCGTGCAGGCCACCGCGGCGACGATCTCCGGCCTGGCCAGGGGAGCCGAGGACCAGGTCAACTCGATGATGGTCGCGTCCTCCACCATCAGCCAGATGGCGGAGGAGATAGACAGGGTCGCCGATGCTGCGCGGGAAGTCGCCAAGTACAGCCTCGAAGCGAGGGTGACCGTCGAGGACGGGGCCGACGCGATTGACCGGGCCACCAATAAGATGGGCAAGCTGGTGGGCACGACGACGTCGAGCGCGAAGGCCATGCACGACCTGGGAGAGAGGTCGGAGCAGATCGGCCTCATCGTCGACGTCATCACCGACATCGCCGACCAGACCAACCTNNAACCTGCTGGCGCTGAACGCGGCGATCGAAGCGGCGCGCGCCGGTGAGCACGGCAAGGGGTTCGCGGTGGTGGCGGGCGAGGTGCGGAAGCTGGCCGAAGGATCCGCCAGGGCGGCGAACCAGATCGCGGGGATAGTCCGGGAGATCCAGAAGACCATCGGCGGCACCGTCGTCCTGATGGAGAACAGCACCAAGGAGGCCGACGAAGGCGCGACGGTGGTCGGCAACGCCGGCCAGTCGCTCAACCGGATCAAGACCGCGGTCGAGACCATCGGCGCCGAGACCCACGCGATATCGCAGGCCACGGACTCCATCGCCGAGGGCTCGAACA
>PMJJ01000073.1 GCA_003157385.1 Actinomycetota bacterium
CAGCACAGCGTCAAGGAGCTCAAGAGCATCGGCATCCAGCCGGACGCGATAGTGTGCCGCTCCGACAGGCCGATCACCGGCGACGTGAAGGACAAGATCGCGCTGTTCTGCGACACCGACCGCGAGGCCGTCGTCTCGGCGCTGAACGCGGAGACGATCTACGAGGTCCCGCTGATGTTGAACGACGAGGGCCTCGACGAGTACATAGTCAAGCACCTGCGCCTGCCCGGCCACCCGCCCGACCTGTCGGAATGGCAGGGGCTGGTGCGCCGGATCAAGGAGCTCGACACCGAGGTGCGCGTGGCCATCGTCGGCAAGTACGTCGACCTCCCCGACGCCTATATCAGCATCGTGGAGAGCCTGAACGCGGCCGGGATCAAGCACGGCGTCAAGGTGAAGCCGGTCTGGGTGGCCTCCGACGACCTTGCCGAGGGCAAGTGCGCCGAGCCGCTCAAGGACGTGCAGGGAGTGCTGGTGCCCGGAGGCTTCGGAGTTCGGGGCATCGAGGGGAAGATCGCAGCGATACAGTACGCGCGCGAGAACGACATCCCCTTCCTGGGCCTGTGTCTGGGCCTGCAGTGCGCGGTCATCGAGTTCTCGCGGAACGCCGCAGGCCTGCAGGGCGCGAACTCGGCAGAGTTCGACCCCAACACGCGCTATCCGGTGATAGACCTGATGGCGCACCAGAAGGACGTCGACGGGCTTGGCGGCACGATGCGTCTGGGCCTGTATCCCTGCAAGGTCACCCCCGGCACGCGGGCCGCGCAGGCCTATGGCGAGGAGGTCATCTACGAGAGGCACCGCCACCGCTACGAGGTGAACAACGCCCTGCGGCACAAGATGGAGGAGGCAGGACTGGTCTTCTCGGGCGTATCCCCCGACGACCGCTTGGTCGAGATAATAGAGATACCCGAGCACCCGTTCTTCGTGGCTTCCCAGTTCCACCCCGAGTTCAAGTCGCGCCCGCTCACCCCGCACCCGCTCTTCCGCGAGTTCGTGGGCGCTGCGGTGAAGCGACAGAGGCTTGCGGACTCGCACCTCACGGTTGTAAAAGGCGACGAGGCGCAGGCAGTGAAATGAGCCGGGCGACGGACGGTCCCGAGGAAGGCCGCCTGTTTGAGATATTCTTCGACCTCGTCAGACTCGGTAGCGAGCCCGGCAGCGAAGGCGAGGTCTGCACCTACATCCGCGAGTTCTGCACCCGCATGGGATTTGCCGTGCACGAGGACGCGGCCGCGGCCGCCACGGGGAGCCCTTGCGGCAACCTGGTGGTGCGCGTACCGGCGGGGGCGTTCTCTCCCCTGGAGCCGGTGATACTTTGCGCTCACATGGACACGGTCAAGCCCTCAGATCACGTCATCCCCTTCGACCTGGGCGACCGCTTCGTCAGCATGAGCGATACGATCCTGGGGGCCGACTGCAAGGCGGGCATCGCCTCGATCCTGGCGTCGGTGGAGCACCTGATGGAGGTCGGGGGGCAGTTCAGGGCGCTGGAGCTCATATTCACGGTGCAGGAAGAGCCCGGCCTGGTGGGGGTCAAGTGCCTGGACATGTCGCTTCTCGACGGCTCCTGGGGCGTGGTGCTCGACGGCAGCGGGCCGGTCGGCGGCATCGTGATTGAAGCACCAAGCCGGGAGGAGCTGAACTTCGCGGTCAAGGGGCGAGCCGCACATGCGGGCGTCGAGCCGGAGAAGGGGGCCAGCGCCATCGCCTGCGCCGCGCGCGGGATCACGGGTGTACCAATCGGGCGGTTGGACGAGATCACCACCTCCAACGTGGGCCTCATCTCGGGGGGTGTGGCGGTGAACGTCGTTCCCGAATCGGCCGAGGTCGCCTTCGAGCTGCGCAGCTTGTCCGAGGAGCGCCTGGCGGAGGAGCGGCGCCGGCTGGTGGACAGCTTCGAGCGCGCCGCGGGGGAGTTCGGCTGTGAGGTCGAGGTGGAAATCACGCGGTCATTCGATCACTTCAAGCTCGACGCCTCAACGAGGCCGGTCCACCTGCTGGCGCGCGCGCTCAAGGAGTGCGGCTTCGAGCCCGGCCTCACCTTCAGTGGAGGAGGGAGCGACGCCAACGTGCTGAACGCCAACGGCCTGGAGGTGGCGGTCATGAACATCGGGCTGGTGAACGCCCACACCAAGGATGAGTACATCATGAAGGAAGAGTTGGTGGGCGTGGCGCGGACCGTCACCGAGCTCGCGTATCAGGCCTGGGACGAGGGGGCGACGGGAGCATGAGCGCGTTCCACCGCGCCACCGTGACCGAGGTAAAGCCCCGGGGGAAAGGCATCTGCGAGGCCGCGCTTGAGTTCGAGGACGGCGGCAGCGGCCGGGGGCTGGTGCTGGAACAGCTGGTCGGAGAGGTGAGCCCCGGGGACCTGGTGGTCGCCAACACCACGGCGGTCGACCTGAGCCTGGGCTCGGGAGGTTACCACTTCGTGCTGTGGAACCTCGCCAAGAGGTCGCTGGACACCCACGGCTCCGGCCACATAATGAAGCTCCGCTACACTCCGCTGCAGTTCAACGTGGAGGCGGCGGAGGAGAGCCTGGGCATCGAGGCGGAAGGGTTCTCGCGGGTGCTCGAGGGAATACCGGTGGTGACCGGGTCGCTGCACAGCCAGCTGCTGGCGGCCACGCTCGCCTACCGTGACGCGCGCCCCGGAGGGCGGCTGGTCTACGTGATGACAGACAGCGGCGCACTGCCGGCGGCATTCAGTGATACCATCAGGTTCCTGCGCCAGAGGGGTAGCCTCGCATCGGTCATAACCTGCGGGCACGCCTTCGGCGGCGACAGGGAGGCCGTCACGCTCCATGGAGCGCTAGCGGCCGCCAGAAAGCTGGACTCGGCCGACGCTGTGATAGTCCTGATGGGGCCCGGCATCGTGGGCACGGGTTCGACGGTCGGCTTCACCGGGATGGAGCAGGGCCTTGCCATCAACGCGGCAGCCTCCCTGGGTGGAACGCCGGTCGCGATCCCCAGGATCACCTTCGGCGACGCCCGCGACCGACACTCCGGGCTGAGCCACCACACCATAGCCGCTCTGAAATACGGAGCATTCGCGCGCTCGGTAATCGCCGTGCCCGTGATGGAGGACGACAGGGCCGTTCTGGTGCGCACTCAGCTGGAGGAGTCGGGCTTGCTCGAGCGCCATAACGTCGAGGTCGTTGACGCCTCCCGCGTCATCGGGCTCATCGATGGATGTGGTTTTATAACGACCGTGATGGGCAGGTCTCCGTCGGAGGAACCCGAGTTCTTCATGGCGGCCGGAGCAGCAGGCATCCTGGCGGCGGGGATCGGCGGTGAGCCCGATGGAGTATGAGGTCTCAGACCACGAGGTGATCGCCTCGCAGCAGGTGTTTGACGGGAACGTGGTCAAGCTCTTCCTGGACGACGTGCGCCTGCCCGACGGACGCACCGTCCGCTGGGAGAGCGTCAAGCACCCCGGCGCCGTGGGGATGGTGCCCCTGAGGGACGACGGGAGCGTCCTGATGGTCAGGCAGTACAGGCATGCGGTGCGCGGCGTCTTACTGGAGATCCCTGCTGGCAAGCTGGACCAGGGCGAGGAGCCGATCGAGTGCGCGCGCAGGGAGCTGGCCGAGGAGGTCGGGATGAAGGCGGCGGAGACGGTCTTGCTCTCCGAGTTCTACAACTCGCCAGGCTACTCCAACGAGAGGTTTTTCATCTACGTCTGCACCGGCCTGTCCGAGGCGCCGGGCGCGCCGGATCCCGACGAGTTCCTTGATGTCGTCACGCTGCCGCTTGAGGATGGCCTGGCGATGATAGCCGACGGTCGCATCAGGGACGCCAAGAGCATCATAGGGCTCACCCTGGCGCGCGCGTTCAGGCGGGGCGATACAGGTCCGTTCTCCGGGTCGGGGGCGTGACCGGCGCGATGCCCGGGACCGCGGCAGAAAAGGGGCCGGGCGCGCTGGTCGCATGCGCCTCCGAGTTCCTGAACTACACGGCCATCGAGAAGGGCTCGTCCGACAACACCCTGGCCGCCTACCGGCGCATATTGCGAGATTACACTGTTTTCCTGGCGGCCCACGGCATCCGCGAGCCCGCGCGGGTCACGCCCGCCGATGTCCGAGAGTTCGTGGCATATCTGGCCTCCGATGAGGGCCGCGGGCTGGGCCCCCGATCGCAGGCGCAGGCCGCCAGCGCCGTGAGGGTCTTCCACCGCTTCATGGTGGTCGAAGGGTACTCGGAGTCGGACCCGACCACGGGGCTGGCGTCTCCCAGGACCCCCAGGCGTCTGCCCCGCGCCCTCACCCGCAAGCAGGTCGAGGAGCTTCTGGCCGCCCCGCAAGGCGGAGCCCCGCTCGCTGTGCGCGACCGCTTCATCCTGGAGATGCTGTATGCCACCGGGATGAGGATATCCGAGCTGGTGGGGCTTGACCTGGGTGACCTCGACACGCTGGAGAAGCTGGTGACCGTCCATGGAAAGGGGGACAAGTGGAGGGTCGTGCCCTACGGCGAGGCGGCAGCGGCAGCGGCGACGGACTACCTGCTCAACTCCAGGGGCGAACTGGCGCACGGTGGCCGCACTGCCGCGCTGGTGCTGAACGCGCGGGGAGGCCGGCTCACCCGGCAGGGCTGCTGGAAGATCGTCAAGAAGAACGCCGATACCGCGGGCATGGGTGAGCTGGTGACGCCCCACGGATTGAGGCACACTTTTGCCACCCACATGCTGGAGGGAGGCGCCAGTCTCCTGGTCGTACAGGAGCTGCTGGGTCACGCCAGCGTGGCCACCACCCAGATCTACACCGAGGTGACACGGACGCACCTCAAGGACGTCTACTCGAGGTGTCACCCTC
>PMJJ01000029.1 GCA_003157385.1 Actinomycetota bacterium
GCTTCTTACAGGTGTCCCTATTTGGTGAGAGGGGACATCGCGCGCAGCCGCTTCACGATCGGTGGCAGTTGCTCGATGACGTAATCGACCTCTTCTTCGGTGGTGCCGCGGCCGAGCGAGAAGCGCACCGAGCCGTGGGCCTCGAGCGTCGGCACTCCCAGGGCCAGCAAAACGTGCGAGGGCTCCAGCGCCTCCGAGGAGCAGGCCGAGCCGGTCGAGGCGCAGACGCCCACCGTGTCGAGCTGAAGGCAGATGGCCTCTCCCTCGATGTAGCGGATGCCGATGTGGACGTTGTTGGGCAACCGCGCGTCAGGGTTGCCGTTGAGGACGACGTCCGCCATCGCGCTCAGCAGGCCGTCCGCCAGGCGATCGCGCAGAGCCTTGATCCTGGGGACCTTGGCCTCCATCTCCGCCGCGGCCAGCTCAGCCGCCGCGCCGAACCCGGCGATGCCTCCGATGTTCTCGGTGCCGGCGCGCATGCCCCGCTCCTGCTCTCCCCCGTGGATGAACCTCGCGACACGGGTGCCTCTCCTGATGTAGATGGCCCCGACGCCCTTGGGGCCGTAGAGCTTGTGGGCCGACATCGACAGCATGTCCACGCCCATCTCCTCGACGTCGACGGGTATGTTCCCGACCGTCTGAACCGCATCGGTGTGAAGGTGGACGCCGGCCTCGCGGCATATTCTCGAGATCTGCGATATCGGCTCGATGGTGCCGACCTCGTTGTTGGCGTGCATGACAGAAACCAGGGCCGTCTCGGGTGTGATGGCGGCCTTGATGTCGGCCGGGTCGACCAGGCCGGTGGAGTCGACCTCGACGAAGGTGGCACCGTAACCGATCGACTGCAGAAACTCGGCGGTCTCCAGCACGGCGTGGTGCTCGATCCTGGTGGTGACGATGTCCCTGGGCCCGTCACCCCCCGCCTGCAGCACTCCCCTCAAGGCCATGTTGTCCGACTCGCTGCCGCCGGATGTGAAGTAGACCTCGTCGGGCGAGGCGTTGATGAGCGCGGCGACCTGGCGGCGCGCCTTCTCTATCGCCTGCTTCGACTCCCTGCCTATCGCATAGAGCGCCGACGGGTTCCCGTACTTCGACTCCAGGTACGGCTGCATCGCGCCCGCCACCTCCGCCGCCGGCGGGGTGGTGGCCGCATGGTCCAGGTAGACTGTTTTGATCTCGGACACCTCTTCCGGGTCGCGGGCCTCACGGCCGCTCTTTTGGGGCTATTATAGAGGTAGTTGCCGGGGAGTTGGAGGCTGAGGAGGTCGGTAGGGTGGTGCCATCATGAAGATGCTCTTCGAGGAGGACGCGCTCTCGACCGAGGAACGGCTCAAGACCGTCATCAACCTCCAGGTTCCCGACCGTCCACCCTCCTGCCCGTTCATCTACTACTTCGCCGCGCGCTACGCCGGCATCACCGCCCGCGAGCTGACCTCCGACCCCGCCAGTTACAGGGCGGCGATGGACCTTTGCTTCGACGAGCTCGGCCCCTGGGACATCTACTATCCCGTAAACCCGCGATACCCCGAGGTGTACTCGTTCATCATGCCGATGAAGGCGCGCTGGCCGGGCATCGACCTCGACGAGGACAGCGCCTGCCAGCTCCTCGAGGGGGAGCTGATGAAGCCGGAGGACTACCAGTGGGTCATTGAGGCGGGCCGCAGCCATAGGCACCTCGCCTACCTGGTCTACTTCGTGGAGATGATCGCCCGGGCCTGGGACATCAAGAGCGGGCGCAAAGCGTATGCCCATGTCCTGCCACGGCTGGCGATGCACCTTGCCGGCTGGCGCAGAGAGTTCGCCTCCTTCTCCAGGCGCGGAGTCACCACTCTGTACGGCTTCCTTCCCGAGGCCGCGTTCGACAGCTTCTCGCTCTCCCGCGGACTCACCGAGTTCGTCAAGGACTGCATGCGGCGCCCCGACGAGGTCGCGGCGGCCGCGGACGCACTCACCGACAGCTACTACTTCGTGACGCGCCTGATAACCGCGCTGGTCGGCGTGCCCCGCGCGGAGATATTTGTCCACCGTTCATCCAACGACTTCATCTCGCCCGAGATGTTCAAGACGCTTTCGTTCCCTTCGCTCAAGATGCTTGTGGACAGGCTGGTGGCGGCCGGGATCTCGCCGGTGCTCCACCTCGACGGCGACTGGGACGAGAACCTCGCCACCCTGCGCGAGCTCCCCGCGGGCAACTGCGTAGCCCAGTTCGACGGCAGCACCGACATCTTCCTGGCCAAGCGCGTGATCGGGGACCGCATGTGCATCATGGGGGATGTCCCGGCGACCATGCTCAGCCTGGGGTCGGTGAGCGAAGTCGACGAGTATTGCCACAGGCTCATCGAGGAGGTCGGCCTGGGAGGTGGGTTCATCATGGGCGCGGGCTGCGAGATCCCGCCCGACGCGAAACCCGCCAACGTCAGGGCGATGCTTCAATCGGTGGTCAAGCACGGCTACGTGCCGGTGGCGGACGCGCACGCGGTGCGCTCGAAGGTCAGGGCGCGGGTCAGCCCTGTCGCTTTTCCCACTGGTCCCTGAGGTCCGCCAATGTCTTGCCGGTGAGAACGCCGCGCATGGCTCCCGCGACCTCACACCAGAGATCCCGCACCACGCAGTCGTCGGCCCTGCCGCAGACCGAGCTGTCGCGGACGCAGTCGACGGGGGATATATCGCCCTCCAGCGCCTCGAATATCTCGTCGAGCCTGATCTCGGCGGCCGGCCTTCCCAGGCGGTAGCCGCCCGCGGCGCCCCGCTCGGCGATGACCAGGCCGCGGTTTCTCAACAGCGTCATCATGTGCTCGAGGTAGCGCTTGGATATCGCCTGCCTGGCGGCGATGTCCTTCAACAGGACCAATCCGCTGTCCCCGTTTACGGCGAGGTCGAGCATCGCGCGCATTCCGTATCTTGCTCTCGTCGAGAACTTCAAAGTGGCCCTCCGCTGTGTGTGCAGGATGCCCGGCGCGCGGCTGGAAACAAGCCTTGTTCATCGTGCCGTCAGGTTAAAAACTAGCATGCCGATAGGAATACGGTCAACGACGCGGAACGCCATCCCGGGATGCGGCGGTGGCGCCGGCACAGTCGCAGATGCGGCGCGGCGGGGTGGTGTGGCCCCACCGTTTTGCTTATAATGTTCAGACTTCTCCATCGGAGATGTGGGATCCGGCAGTCAAGGAGGTTGGATATGGAGATTACTCTCAGCATCATCAAGGCGGACGTCGGCGGTTTCGTCGGACACTCGGACGTCCATCCCGCGCTACGTGAGAAAGCCGTCGAACACCTCGCCAAGGCCAAGAAGGACGGTCTCTTGATCGATTATTCCCGGGGTGAGGTCGGCGACGATATCGCGCTGATCATGACGCACAAGAAGGGCATCGAGGACGAGGAGATCCACAAGTTCGCATGGGATACATTCACCGCCATGACCGAGGTCGCCAAGGAGTACGGGCAGTACGGCGCGGGCCAGGACCTGCTGGTCGACGCCTTCAGCGGCAACCTCAAGGGCATGGGCCCGGGCTTCGCGGAGATGACCTTCGAGGAGAGGCCGGCCGAGCCCATCATCATCTACCTGGCCGACAAGACCGAGCCGGGCGCGTGGAACATGCCGCTCTACAAGATGTTCGCGGACCCGTTCAACACCATCGGGCTCGTCATCGACCCGAGCATGCACGACGGCTTCCGCTACGAGGTCCTCGACCTCATCGGCGAGAAGAGCATCATCTTCAGCCTCCCCGAGGACATGTACGACATGCTGGTCTTCATAGGGTCACCGTCGCGCTACGTCATCAAGCACATATTCCGCAAGGGCTCGGACGAGCCTGTCGCGGTGACCTCGACCCAGCGGCTCTTCCTGATGGCCGGTCGCTACGTGGGCAAGGACGACCCCGTTATGGCCGTCAGGTGCCAGAGCGGCCTCCCCGCTGTCGGCGAGGCGCTCGAGCCGTTCTCGTTCCCCCACACGGTCGCCGGCTGGATGAGGGGTTCGCACCACGGCCCGCTGATGCCCGTAGGTGTCGAGGACGATACGCCGACCCGCTTCGACGGTCCGCCGCGAGTGGTCGCCCTGGGCTTCCAGCTCAAGGACGGCAGGCTCATCGGACCGCGTGACATGTTCGGCGACATCTCCTACGACAACGCGCGGCGGCTGGCTCTCGACGCCGCCGACTACCTGCGCCGCCACGGCCCGTTCGAGCCGCACAGGCTGCCGCAGGAAGAGATGGAGTACACCACGATGCCCGCGGTCATGAAGAAGCTGAAGGACCGCTTCAAGGCCGTCGACTGAGGCTTTTGAAAGACACTTAAAAGGGCGGCTTTGCGCCGCCCTTTTTTCTTTTGGGGACAGGTACTTTCTACTTTGTTTTTCCAGCTGTTGTTCAATGACAAGCGCTGCGGGTGGAAAACAAAGTAGAAAGTACCTGTCCCCACTCAGAAGCCGCGCAGCATAGCCTCCCAGTCGTCGGAGAAGAGCAGGGACGCGAACTTCTGGTACTGCGAGAACGTGGTGTCGTTGCCCAGCCTCACCAGGAACAGGTTCGCCGAGTCCATCGCCACGTTCGGCTCGTCTGTCGCCATCTCCATGAAATCGAATCGGCCGGCGAGCTCGATGAAAAGCTCGCGGTACTCGAGCTTGGTCATGCCGGTCGCCTCCAGGTCCCAGTGCCAGGTGAACGCGGTGGTTATCACGATCTTGTCGTCGTAGAAAGGGTCGTCCCAGGCGGCGTGCATCATGGCCAGCGATAGGCCGCACTCGCGGTAGTTCCTGCTGACCTCTATCGCCCCCAGCTCGTAGAGCCAGTCGTAGCCCGGCTTGCCCCAGCGCTCGCTTTCGGACGGGCGGTGGTTGCCGATGTAACCGACCAGCACTCCGTCGAAGACCGCGGCAACCACGTTGCCGCCATCGGAGTTCGCGACGTTGACCAGCGCTTTCTTCTGGCGCTCGGGGTTGTTGCGGCTGAACATCAGGATGCCGCCGTCGACGGTCAGGCTCTCGATCCTGGCAGCGGGGCAGTAGTTCTCGATCTCGATGTCGCCTTTGGGGGTCTCGAGCGTGGCGGTCTTCTTTACCAGCTCGGCGCCTTTGGCGGACTCCCTGGCGCCCTTGCCGGTGACGTACGGCACCTTCTCGAACCCGAAGAAGGGCGGCTTGCCGGGAAGCTCGCGCTCTTCGTTCTCTCCGCGCTCGCCGCCGGCAGGAGCCTCTCTGTCTTTGTCCGCTTTATCGGCTTTCATCCGCGCAGTTCGTTTCGGTCGCCTCGCCACGCAAGAAGTATAATTGATAGCGCCGGGCCAGCACGACAGGAGGGACGCCGTGAAAGTCAGCGATCGGATGACCAGAGACGCGATCACAGTCCAGGCCGACGATCCCATCCGTGTCGCGGTGGACCTCGTCGATCAGAAGCGGCTCCGGCGCTTCCCCGTCATGAAGGACGGTGACCTGGTGGGGATAGTGACCGGCCGGGACTTGCGCGACGCGACGGCCTCCTCGGTGGTGCTGACCGAGAAGAAGTATCACGACTTCCTGCTGGACACGGTGAAGATAGAGTCGATCATGAGCGCCAACCCCCGCACCGTCTCCCCCCAGAGCGACCTCAAGGACGCCGCGCGGCTCATCCTGGAGATCAAGGTCGGCGGGCTGCCGGTGCTCCAGGACGGCAGGCTGGTGGGGATCATAACCGAGACCGACCTCATCAGCACGCTGCTGGAGCAGCTGCCTGACGATTGATGGTGCGCTCACCGCGTACCCTCAACGGACGCCGAGCGTCCACGCCCCGTTTCCCTCGACGTCGATCAGATAATCTGAACCCTGCTGCAACAGAAGATTCTGCGTTCCCGAGAACGGGCCGCTGGGGACGTTCGCCAGAGTGCTTATGATCTCCCCGCCGGCGCTGAGAAGCGTGACCACGAACGGCGAAGTGCCGTTGTAAGTCATCGTCGCCGTCGCGTTGCCGCCCGACGACCGGAAGAACGGCGTGACCTGCGGCCCGGAGCCGCTGGTGTTCAGCGGGATGAACTGCGGGTTGACCGGCACTCCCTGGTTGACACTCATGCTCCACTGCCCGCCCGCGTTCACGCTCAACGAGTACCTGCCGGCGCTTACGCCCAGCGCCGTGGCGCCGTTGGTGTTCCCGGTCAGGTTGTAGAGGGTGCTAACAATGTGCCCGCTGTCGTCGACCAGCGAAGCCTGGAATCCGGCGCCGCCCGAGTAGCTCAACACAAAGATGGCGAGGCCCGCGGTGAGGCTGAACGGCTGGGTCGAAGCGTTTCCGCTCCCCTGCAGGACGATGGGATTCGTTGCGGAGGGTACGGTGCTGGGAACCGTTTTCTTCGGCGTCGTTGAAGGAACGGTCTTGGTGATTACCTTGGTCTTGCCGCAGCCCGCCCCGGCAACGAGCACCAGTAGCACAACCGCCACCACCAGGGCGGCCCCGGCTCTGTGCTGTGCCGGTCGAGATGAAACCCGCATCCCGACCACCTCCAACCTATCCCAGCGGGTAATCCACATACCACACACCGTTTATTTTGACAGCGTCAAAGACAGGCCTGTCTTTTTGTTTGGAAATATCCTGAGTATCTGTCTGCTGTTTTCCCAGGATATCGGCGGTGTAAGTGATCTTCCCCCCCACCAGCGTGACGGCGGCCTTGTTGGGGTCTTTGGCGTCGGCCTTCGATTGCATCTTGAGGTCCTGGAACTTGACCTTGATCTGCTGGAACTTCAGCTTGGCGAGAGCTTCCTGGTTCTTGGTCAGTTTCTGGTTGGGGTTGACCGCCTTCTTGTAGGCTTCCCAGTTGTTCGCCTGCCAGGCGCTGAAGAAGTTCTGGGCCGCCCCCTGCGGGGTGTTACCGCCGCAGCCTGC
Source organism: Actinomycetota bacterium (assembly GCA_003157385.1). Lineage (GTDB taxonomy): Bacteria > Actinomycetota > Geothermincolia > Fen-727 > Anoxymicrobiaceae > FEN-680. The sequence goes on from PMJJ01000029.1 coordinate 6,849, forward strand.
TATCGCCAGCAGCGCCGGCATCACTAACAGCAGCGCCACCGCGACCGCGACAGCGTTGGTGGCCGTTCGGCGTCTGTTCCGGGTTTTCATATCGACATCTACCCCCCAGGGATGCGGCATCAGGCCCAGTGATGACGCGAACAGTATAGCAATAAAAAGACGGGCCCGGTTAGGCCCGTCATTTTCCGGGAGCGCCCTGAGGTTACTGCTGCTGGGTCGGCTGGTCCGCGGCCGCGATCGGCACGTCGATGTACCAGCAGCCCTTGTACTTCTCAGTGCTCAGGGTCGGTGTAACGCCGTATTGCTTCTTGATCTGGGCGATCGTGGTCGACTCCACCTGGCCGGTCTGCGGGTTCTTCCCCCTCACCACACCGGACGTGAGTTCGACCGCTGCCTTGTTGGGGTCCTTCTTGTCGGGTGTGGTCTTGAGCTTGAGCCCGAGGTACTTGTAGTCGTTGGCCATGAACTTCTTCTTCTGGCTGGCGAGGTCGGCGTCCGTCGCGCGCCTGACGTTGGATGGCAGGATCGCCGAGAGATATCCGTCCCAGTCACGGTTCTGTATGGCGGTGTAGAAGCTCCGAACCGCCGCCTCGGGTGTCTGCGGGCCGCATCCGGTAAGCAGGAGCGGGAGCACTAATGCCGCCGCCAGCACGGCGAACAGTATGGCCGCTCTGCGGGCTTTTCCACGAGTCGTGAACGCCACTTGCTCAGCCCTCCTTCTGGCCGGGTGGAGGCGGAGGTGGAGGCGGTGGCGGCGCTGCCGGTGGAGGTGGAGGCGCTGACGGCGGAGGTGGTGCTGCCGGTGGAGGTGGCGCTGCCGGTGGAGGTGGCGCTGCAGCCGCGGTTGGCGCGGGTGGAGGCGGAGGTGGAGGCGGTGGCGGCGCATAACCCCCCGGAGCCCCTGGTGGCTGCGCGGGCTGCGGCCTGGCCGCCGCCGCGGCTGCCACTGCCTCAGCGATGCGACGATCGAGGTCCGCTATCTCCTGGCAGGCGGGAGCGAGTTCCTGGTTCGCAAGCTGGCCATTGAGGAACAGGTTGTAGACCTGCTCGCCGAGCTGCCCGAGCTTCTGGCCCTTCTCCCGCTTCAGCTGCACGTCCTGCGCCTTGGCCTTTGTCTGCTCAGTGGCGCTGGTGATCGAGTCCTGTATCTTGTCAAAGAAACCCACGTCATACCTCCTGAGCTAACGATTGTCTTGTTCAATCATAGCAGCCCGCGACCCGCCGGTAACCCCGCTGTTTTCTAAAGCCCCTTGGACAGGTATTTCTGGCCCAGTTCGACGTACATGTCCTTTCCCGCGCGGAAGCCGTCTTTTGCGGCCTCGGAGAGCTCTTTGATCGGCTTGGCGGGAACGCCCCCCACCAGCCAGCCAGGCTCGACCTCGGTTCGGGGCGTCACGGTCGAGCCGGCCGACACCACCGCTTCCTTACCGATGACCGCCCCGTCGAGAACCACGGAGTTGATGCCGATCAGAGCGCCGTCATCAACCGTACAGCCGTGAAGGACCGCCGCGTGCCCCACCGTCACGTCCGAGCCGACGGTCGTCCCGCCCAACACTGTGCAGTGGATCACGCAGTTGTCCTGCACGCTCGAGCGTTCCCCGACCTTGATCGCGTTCCAGTCGCCCCGGAGAACCGCCCCCCACCACACGCTCGCCTTGCTGGCGATGGTCACATCGCCTATGAGCACGGCGGTCGGGGCCACAAAAGCGTCCGGCGCGACGACGGGCTTCTTCCCGTTCATCTCAACAAGCATTCCTACCTCCAGAAAACAGATGCCGGCAAGTTGGCCGATTTCAATTGCTAACAGCGTTAAAGTCTATAGAATAAAACAGTCTTTTCAAATTAAGGAGTTGTTTTCAGATGAGCGATGGGAAAGCCTGCATCGGGCGATCCCACAAAGTAAGTCGCTACACGCTCGAGCCCTCCACGTCCGCGCTTACAACCCTGCGGGAGTTCCTGAGGGCGACACTCGTCTCCTGTCCGGCCGTCGCGCCTTACCTGCAGGACATCATCTGGGCCACCCACGAGGCGGCGAAGAACGCGGTGGTGCACAACCCCGACAGCGCGGAGCCCGTCAACGTCACCTGCGAGATACTTCCGGACGCGGTCGTCGTCGAGGTCTCCGACAAGGGGAAGGGGTTCAAGCCCCCGGAGGATCCGCCCGAGGCGCCCGACCCGGAAGCCCTCGCGGGGCGCGGCCTGTTCCTGATGCACTCCCTGATGGACCAGGTCGAGACCCGCAGCAACAAGCGGGGGACCAGGGTCAGGCTGGTGAAGCGCCTGGAGCCCGCTCTCACTTAG